>DATCJD010000308.1:0-7203 GCA_036507435.1 Bacteroidota bacterium | reverse complement strand
CTATCAACGCCCTTGAGCACATGGTATCCATGTTCCCAATAGGGTCCGCCGCAGTTGGAACAACTCCCCATCGAAATCACGTAGCGCGGTTCCGGCATCTGGTCGTACAGCCGTTTGATGCGCGACGCCATCTTGAGCGTGACCGTGCCCGCAACAATCATCACGTCCGTCTGGCGGGGCGTGGCGCGGGGTATCACGCCGAAGCGCATGATATCGAAATTAGACGCCGACGCCGCCATCATCTCAATCGCACAGCACGCAAGCCCAAACTGCATCTGGAACAGCGACGAGAGCCGCGCCCAGTTCAGCAGACTGTCGAGCGAAGTGATGATGATATTGCTGTTTTCAAATTTCACATCGTGCAAACCCATTCGAAAACTCCTTTACACGCTTTTGCGACTATACAGGCGTTGGCTCTTCTACACGCTTCGGTTGTGCCATGTTGAGCGTACGATTGAGGCGCGGGATTTCCGGCTTCGGTTTATCCCAATCCAAATCGCCTTTGATCCACACGTACGCGAATCCTACCAGTAAAATAATCAGGAATACCGCCATCTCGAGAAAAGCAAAAAGTCCTAACTCACGATAGACCAGCGCCCAGGGGAAGAGAAAAATTACTTCGACGTCGAAGATCAGGAAGACGAGCGCAATAACGTAAAATCGCACGTTAAAGCGTACCCACGCGCTGCCGACAGGCTCCTCGCCACACTCGTACGACGAGAGTTTTTCCGGATAGGGACGTTTTGGGCGCAGAATCCACGACGTGACCAATCCGCCAGCCACAAAGACTGCGCCAAGAATAAGAAAAATGAGGATTTTGCCGAACTCGGTGAGCATCAATTCTCGATTTATTTCGAGCTGAATGTTTAGTACAGAGGACAACCAAAAACATTTTAATATATACAAAAATTTGACCGATTGTCAAGAAGAACGAATACGCGGTTGTGATGCACTTTCATGCTCCGTATGTGAGATAAACGACAAACCTACACGTCACGCGTGCGTCCGCAATGTAAGAAGAACATTTCAATCGTGATGCCGTTGGCAGTCAAACCGGTGGCACGGAAACTACTTACCAAGGTCCAACGCACGACGTATTTTATTGAGCAGGACAGCAGGTTTAAACGGCTTTTGGATAAAATCAATCACTCCGGCATTGAAGATATCCGATTTGACGCCCGGCTCTATATACCCGCTTGCCAGAACAGCGCGCAACCCCGGATTCAGCTTCTTCATCTCTTTGAACATGTCGTACCCGCCCAACTTCGGAAGGCCCATATCCGAGAGAACGAGCGCTATCGTATTCCGGTGCTGTTGAAAAACCTTCAAGCCCTCGTCTCCATCCCGTGCGGTCAAGACGGTGTATCCTTTCATCTGGAGCACAATGGTCACTAACTCACGCAACATGTCTTCGTCTTCTACAAGGAGTATCGTTTCGGTTCCTCCCGGCGCTTCGTCGGCGCTTTCTTCAATGGATTTATCTCGTTTTTCTACAGTCGTGTGAATGGGGAAATACACATGAAAGGTTGTCCCTTTTCCAAGTGCAGTCTCCACGTCGATCTCTCCGCCGTGGTACTGAACAATACCGTATACCGTCGACAAGCCTAATCCCGTGCCCTTCCCAAGCTCTTTCGTTGTAAAGAACGGTTCAAAAATTCTGCCTCTTGTCGCTTCATCTATGCCGGTTCCGGTGTCCGATATACTGAGGTCGAGGTATGTCTTGTTCTCAGCGGCGGGGAGTTTCTGTTGAACCCGTTCACCAGGCACAAGCCGGGTCGTGATCGTCAATGTTCCGCCTGCGGGAAGCATGGCGTCGCGGGCGTTGACACACAGGTTTAAGATAACTTGATGAACCTGCGTTGCATCCGCCACAATGGAGGGAAGCCCTTCAGCAAGTTGAAATTTCACGTCGATAATTTTGGGGAATGTTTCTTTCAGCAGTTTCTCAATTTCCATCACAATTTCATTCACATGGACAGACTCGACCAACACATCCGCCTTCCGGGCAAAGGTCAATAATTGTTGAACCAGCGAAGCCCCGCGGTGAGTCGCCTGCGTAATCGCCTTGGTGCTCGCGGCGACTTTTCCCGGATCACTCGGCATGCGTTCCAAGAGCGTAATATGGCCGAGGATTATTCCGAGGATGTTGTTGAAATCGTGTGCAATACCGCCTGCAAGCGTACCGAGGCTTTCGAGTTTTTGCGATTGGCGGAGTTGTTCTTCCAGACGCTTGCGCTCGCTGGCATCGACGTAGATCGTGAACACACCCACCTGCTCGCCCTCGATGACGATGGGATACGCTGTGAGCGCGACTTCGACGAGCGACCCATCTTTTCGTTTTCTGACCGTCTCCAGTTGAATAATCTCGCCACGCGACCTTCTCTTCGCGAGTTCCTCCACTTCTTCCTTCCGCTCTGCTGGTACAATCAGGTTGACCAAGGAGCGCCCTTGTACTTCCTCCGGCGTAAATTGGAACATATTGGTGAACGCCGCATTCACATCCAGGACGTTGCCGTATTTATCGCGCAGGACGATCGCTGAGGGCGAAGATTCAAACAGCTGGCGAAAGTACGCTGATTGCTGAAGCAGCGCCGCTTCCGCCAGTTTTCGCTCCGTAATATCAACAAAGTAACCCTCAAAATAGAGCAACTTGCCGTGTGCATCACGCACCGCGCGGGAGTCTTCGGAAATCCAGATTGTACTGCCGTCCTTACAATACACTTCATATTCAAACCCCATGACAGAGCCGTGTTGCTCAATCAATCGTTTGTATTCTTCCCGACGTTGAGAGTCAACGTATCCCTGGCGGGCAATATCGGTACGCGACCTGATGAGTTCGTCGGCAGACGCATATCCTAACATACGCGCGATAGCAGGGTTCGCCGTCAGGAACCGTCCGTCCGGCGTTGTTTGAAAAATGCCGATCATCGCGTGTTCAAAAATCGTGTGATATTTTTCTTCTGCTTGGCGTAACGCTTCTTCCGTTTTCTTGCGAGCGGTAATATCAGCATGAATACCGATGGAACCAATGACCCTGCCTTGCGCGTCGTACAACGGCGCGCCGCTAATGAACGCCCACGCAAGCTCACCCGACTTCTTCGTGATCTGAATCTCATACTGGGATGAGACGCCCGCTTGACGGCTTCGGTTTTTCTCTTGCAGCAACAGATAGTCCCGCTCGCGTAGCAGGATTTGATGCGCAACCTTGCCGATCAGCTCGCCCTGCTTATACCCGACCATTTCGCACATGCGCCTGTTCACAAACTGGATCACATCATTATTGTCCACCACCAGCAAGCCTTCGTTCATCCCCTCGACGAGTGTGCGGAATTTCCGTTCGCTTTCGGCGAGCAATTCCTGACCCTTTTTCTGCTCGATCGCCTTCGCCACCTGCGAGGAAACGTACTCCAGCATCTGCTTCTCTACTTCCCCGTAAGCTTTTTCGTCCGAGTAGTGCTGGACTGCCATCACGCCGATGGTCTTCTGTTCAACCTTCAGAGGCACTCCCAGCCAAATGTGCGACGGCGTGCCGATGATCTCCGCCTCGCCCCGGCGGACAAGTTCTTCGTGATATTCCGCAGTGCACAAAAGCGATTTGCCCGTCCGGATGACATAGGCGGTCAAGCTCTTTCCGAGCGGTTGCGGCGTACTGGGGTCTTCTTTATCGTACTCGTCCACAAAGTACGGGAAGCTGAGCAGGTCGTTGTGCTCATCGTAGAGAGCGATGTAGAAGTTGTCCGCCGGCATCACTTCTTTAATGATCTGATGAACAGCTCCGTACAGCTCCTGTACACTCCGAGTCTGGTCAGCGGCATAGGCAATTCGGTAGACGGCGCCCTTTAAGGCTTCAGCCCTCCGTCGCTCGGTTACGTCGTTGGCGAGCACGAGCCGTGCTTTTCTGCCCGCAAAGGTAATGCCGTGTGCCATCACTTCGACATAGATCAACGTGCCGTCTTTTTTTCTGTGTCTCCACACCCCTCTACCTTCAATATTCCTACCTATCTTATCAATATCTTCAAGAAGCGCGGGTAACTCCTCAGAAGGGCGAATTTCCTTTATCGTCATGGAAAGAAATTCTTCACGGCTGTAGCCGTAGTGTTGTACGGCGGAGTCATTCACCGCGAGAAATTTCAGCGTTTCGAGGTCGAATACCCACATCGGGAACGGGTTGGCGTCGAACAGCATCCGGTAGCGGGCTTCGCTCTCTTTGAGAGCCACTTCCGCGATCTTGCGTTCGGTGATATTCCGGACAACGTTGCGGTATTCAATGACCGTGCCGGAGGCATCGCGGACAATCCTCGTTGCTTGTTCAACCCAAATCGGTCTTCCGCGCTTTGGCTGTGCGCGAAACTCGCAGAGCGTGTCTAACGACCCTTCTCCCGAACGGCTCATGTAATAATCCACCACCCGCCGGCGGTCTTGCTCATACACCAGCCGGGTATAAGAGCGTCCGATAATTTCTTCCGGCCGATAACCGGTTGCGGCAAAGAGATTCGGGCTTCCGTACACCAGCTTTCCACGCGCATCGATCACATAAAATATTTCATTGATGTTTTCGACAAGATTGCGGAAGAGTTCTTCTTTTTCCTGCAACGCCTGTTCCGCCTTGCGTTGTTCTTCGAGCGCATATTTTCGTTCCAGGGCGTTTTTTATAGCTGTACCCAGGCGCCCGAGGTGTTGTTTCAAAACGTAATCCGCCGCCCCGGCTTTCATGCACTCGACAGCCGTCATCTCATCCATCGTACCGGTGACTAAAATAAACGGAACAGACGGAGCTAATGTGAGGGCGATGTTCATGGCGGCGATGCCGTCAAACTGCGGCAGGGCATAGTCTGAAAGGATGAGGTCCGGAGAGAATTTCTGCAGGCTGTCGACAAACTCTTTTTTCGTCGAGACCACGGACGCCGTGAACTTCAGCTTCGCCTTGTTCAGCTCGGCTTTCACAAGTTCAACGTCCTCAGGGTTATCTTCTAGTATGAGTATGCGCGTTTTTGACATACGGGCTGAATGACCTTCTATTTATGTTCAACATCTACCGCCTAGGTTCGCGTTGTCCGAACAAAAAACGATATACGTTGATTTTACCAGTACAGAGTGAGTTGGAACTGGTCGTGCCGACGATGTACAAAGGGAGCGCTCTAACTGAACGCACTGAAAGTTTAATGAATTGTGCGAAAAGAAATAACGAGTGGAGATTTTTTTTCGAGCGGACTTCATAGGTCCTCCTCCCTGAAGAAACTCGATGCTTTAGGATATAGTACCTTGAGGAGAAACAAAAGTCAAGCAGGTGTGTTACGAATATACAGGAACAGTGCACTGAGTCGCCAAACCGACCTATTTTTGCAGTGCGGTTCGGCAAAAAAACAACGCCGCACCTTCCGGTGCGGCGTTGTTAATTGACTGCAGTCAGTTCAAAATAGTTATTTCTGGTACCCCCATTTCTTGTAATTCGCGTCGATCTGTTCTGGCGTTGGATGCTCGAGGATCGGATCCGGCGTCGTGGTTTTCAGTTGTTTCACAAACTCTTTTTTTTGTCGATAACACGGACGCTGTGAACTTCAGCTTCGCTTTTTTCAACTCGGCTTTCAAGTTCAACATCCGCTGGGTTGTCTTCCAGTATGAGTATGCGCGTTTTGTTGGGCATGCACGTATGAACCGGTAGAGGTGAATTCCAATGGTGCTTAAAAAAATACCCATGGGTTGAACAACCCGCAACATCTCAAAGCGCTTGACGGTGATAGTTATGCATGGGTATGAATCAGGCAATACGTCAGCGAACCGTTTGATTGAGCAACAGCCAATACAACCCGAGGTCGGCAACGGCTTTCGTAAATTTGTCGAAATCTACCGGCTTGACGATATAACTGTTCACGCCCAACTCGTAACTCCGCACGATGTCCTGTTCTTCTTTCGATGAGGTCAGTATCACCACGGGGAATTTCTTTGTCCGTTCATCCATTCTGATTTTCCGCAGTACCTCTAACCCGTCCACTTTCGGGAGCTTCAAATCAAGGAGAATAACCTTGGGGCCGTTCTCTACCGTACGCTCGGAAAATTTCCCGTGCGCAAAAATAAAATCGAGCGCTTCTTCGCCGTCCATCACGTGGACGAGTTTGTTCGCGAGGTTGTGTTTCTTGAGAGCGCGAATGGTCAGTTCCGCGTCGTTCGGGTTGTCTTCCACGTAGAGGATTTCGACTTCGTTCAGGTTCATGTCTGCTCCTTTTGGACCTTATTGATTGGTAGTGTAAAGTAAAATGTCGCCCCTTCATCCACCTTTGCTTCCGCCCAGACACGTCCGCCATGGCGGTTGATGACGCGCTGAACAATGCCCAGCCCGACGCCCGTCCCTTCAAATTCGTCCTGCCGGTGCAGTCGCTGAAACACGCCAAACAGCTTACCGATGTATTTCATATCAAACCCGGCGCCGTTGTCTTTGACATAGTACACCATCTCTGCGTTTTCCTCGTAGGAGCCGATTTCTATACGCGGATCTTGTGTGCGCCGAGTAAATTTATATGCGTTGGAAATTAAATTGTGCCAAACCTGGCGCATCATTGCGCCGTCGCACACCACGGGAGCAAGAGACTTGAATGTCAGCTTAACCCCGCGTCCGTGTTCCATTCTCGCGATATCCGTGGTAATGGTTTGCGTCATGCTGGACATATCGACCGGCCAGGTTCGCAATTCCTGCCTGCTCAAGCGCGAAAATGCCAGCAGGTCGTCTATCAATTGCCCCATGCGCGCCGTATTTACGATAATATTTTTCAGGAACCGCGTCCCCTCGTCGTCGAGTTGTTTCTCATGTTCTTCCATAAGCAGTCGGGAAAAACCTTCGATACCCCGCAAGGGCGCCCGAAGGTCATGGGAAACCGAATACGAAAACGATTCGAGCTCCTTATTCGCCGTTTCGAGCAACGCCGTGCGTTCGATAACTCGAAGTTCTAGTTCTTCATTCAACTTTTTGATTTCTTCATATGCCCTCTCTCGCTCTAGTGTAAGCTGTATTCGATTAAACGCTAGGGAAACACGGCTTGCCATCTCGGAAAAGTAACCAAGTTGTTCCTTCGTCGGCACACGCACTCCCTCTTCACCAAAACTTCCCGTCCCGAAAGTCCCGATCTTTCGGTCGGCAAGCATCATGGGAACATTGATAATAGTCCGGTTCTGCAATTGTTCGACGACCGCTTTGTTCGTACGGGGGTC
>DATCJD010000307.1:0-2602 GCA_036507435.1 Bacteroidota bacterium | reverse complement strand
CCCGGCTGAATTTGAGCGAGCGGATCTCGAGCGTTCTTATTCCGTCGGAACGGGTTATTGAAGTCAAGGACGGCAAGAAAAAGGCGAAAGTGAAGAATTTCCTCCCCGGCTACGTCGTGGTGGAAATGACGCTCGATAAAGAAACGACGCACGTCGTTCTCGAAGCCCCGTCGGTCTTAGGTTTTGTGCCGGACAAGAACAACCCGTCCGCACTTCAGCCCGAGGAAGTTCGCAGGCTGGTCGGGAAGTTAGAGGAGAAAGACGATGTTGAGTTGCTCGAGGTTCCGTTCCGTGTCGGCGACCCGGTAAAAGTAACAGAGGGTCCGTTCAATAACTTCTCCGGGTTCGTGCAGGAAATCAGCCCCGAGAAGCTCAAGGTAAAAGTGATGGTGAGTATCTTCGGGCGCAAGACGCCTGTAGAACTGGATTTCTCGCAGGTCGAAATCGAAAAATAAACTGTAACACCTTCAGCAGAAAGTAAAACGTCATGGCAAAAAAAGTAGTCGGTTTTATCAAATTGCAGATTCAGGCAGGGCAAGCGACGCCCGCGCCGCCGGTGGGTCCCGCGCTCGGTCAAAAGGGCGTCAACATTATGGAATTCTGCAAGCAGTTCAACGCTCGCACGAAAGACCAGATGGGGTTGATTATTCCGGTCGTCATCACGGTGTTCAGCGACAAGTCGTTCACCTTTATCACGAAGACGCCGCCTGCATCGACGTTGCTTCTGCGCGCAGCGAAATTGGAAAAAGGTTCCGGCGAACCGAACCGCAATAAAGTGGGCAAGGTGACGAAGAAGCAAGTGCGCGAAATCGCCGAATCGAAGATGGCGGATTTGAACGCGTCCAGCGTTGATTCCGCAGCGCGGATGATTGCAGGCACCGCTCGCAGTATGGGCTTATTGGTCGAAGATTAATCCATGCGGGATACGATACAGCTTGTCCCGGCGATACTCAAATTATCGAAACAGACACATCTATGAAAAAAGCCAGTAAACGTTTTAGAGCCGCTGAGGCAAAGATTGAGCCGAAGCGCTACACCATTTCCGACGCAGTCCAAAGAGTAAAAGAAGCGGCGACGACGAAGTTTGTCGAGTCCGTGGATATCGCCGTGCGCTTGGGCGTCGACCCGAAGAAAGCCGACCAGGCGGTGCGCGGCACCGTTGCATTGCCGCACGGTATTGGCAAAGAAGTCCGCGTGCTCGTCGTTGCCAAGCCACCGAAGGATGAAGAAGCGAAGCAAGCTGGCGCCGACCTCGTGGGCTTCAAAGAATATCTCGACAAGATCCAGCAGGGTTGGACGGATGTTGATGTGATTATCGCAACGCCGGACGTCATGGCAGACCTCGGGAAGCTCGGGAAAATCTTAGGACCCCGCGGTTTGATGCCGAACCCGAAAAGCGGCACGGTCACGATGGACATTGCGAAAGCCGTGAAAGAAGTGAAAGCCGGTAAGATCGAATTCCGCGTGGATAAGGCAGGCATTGTGCAGGCGTCCGTCGGCAAATCTTCCTTCGAGCAGGAAAAGCTCGTAGAGAATATCCACAGCTTCCTCAATACGGTCATTCGGTTGAAGCCCTCGACGGCGAAAGGGCAATATATAAAGAGCGTATGGATTTCGTCTACGATGGGTCCGGGCGTCCAAATCGAACGCAGTGAATTAATGCCTCATTAATATTTAAGTGTAGAGGTTTGCGAAGGTCTCCTGACCGAGCGTTAGGAAGCACCACTTACTCGGTGGGACACCTCGTGAAATATATATCTATAAAAAGAAATTACGCACTCAACACAACACTGTTTTTGTCCGATGCCTCTCGCACGAGGGGGCTTCTCATCGGGCGATAACAAGACGTGTCGGATCATGTTACGCGACACGGCAAGAAAGAATAACACATGAACAAAAGTCAGAAAGAGGCTATTGTCGCCAAAGTCGCGGAGAAGGTTTCGCGAGCGCAGGCGATGTACTTTGCCGATTTCACGGGTCTCTCCGTCGCAGACGAAACAGAGTTGCGGCGCGAGTTCCGGAAGTCCGGCATCGAGTACACCGTCGTGAAGAACACGCTCGCGCGCAAAGCTCTCGAGCAGGCGACGGGCTACGATAGCGTGTATGATAATCTTATCGGCCCAACCGGTATCGCGTTCAGTTACGACGATATCATCGCGCCGGCGAAGGTGATCAAGAAGTTCAACGAGAAAACCGGCAAGCTGACGCTAAAAGTCGCAGTGCTCGACAAGCAAGTGTTCGCAGGGTCGAAACTGGACGAGCTGTCGAAGCTTCCGGGCCGCAAGGAAATTATGGCAAGCATCGTCGGCAGTTTGCAGGCGCCTATTTCCGGCGTTGTCGGTGCAATCGGCGCGGTCATGCGGGACCTCGTCAACGTGATCGACGCGATCGAGAAGAAGAAAGCGGCTTAACTCAACACTGAATCTGAAATCATTTATCCTAAAGGAGAATTACCATGTCGGCAGTTGCAGAGATCGTAGAAAAAATTGAAAAGCTTACGCTGCTTGAAGCGGCTGAGTTGAAGAAATCCCTCGAAGACAAATTCGGCGTGACAGCCGCGGCGCCGATGATGATGGCTGGACCGATGCCGGGCGCGGGCGGA
>DATCJD010000306.1:0-3939 GCA_036507435.1 Bacteroidota bacterium | reverse complement strand
TTGTCGGTGAATTATCGCAGCGGCACCGGCTACGGCATGGAGTTCCGCGAAGCCTTGAATTACGGCGCGTCGGGCGGCAGCGAATTTCGCGATGTGATGGGGGCGGGATTGTATCTACGCGGTCGTAACGACGTAGACGGCAAACGCATCGGCATCTGGGGCGGTTCTTATGGCGGCTATTTGACGGCGATGGGCTTATCGCGCGCGTCCGATCTGTTCGCGGCGGGCGTTGACATTCACGGAGTCCACGATTGGAACACGGGCATCAAGAATTTTGTTCCGAGCTACAACCCGCTCGAGAATCCGAAAGAAGCAAAGCTGGCGTTTGATTCCTCGCCGTTGGCTTCAGTAGATGGCTGGCGCTCGCCGGTGCTGATGATTCACGGCGACGACGATCGCAATGTGAACTTCAATGAAACAGTGACGCTGGTGCGCGCGCTGCGGGAGCGAAAAGTCGAAGTTGAGCAATTGGTGTTTCCTGATGAAATTCACGGGTTTTTGTTGCATCGCAACTGGATGTCGGCTTTTACGGCAGCGGCCGATTTCTTTGATCGGAAACTGAGAAAGTAACTTTGTCGGTAGACTTACCGATTTCGTTCATGGCGAGCTTTGCGGTTCTTTGCGACCTTTGCGTTAAATGCTTGGTTCGCCCTCCGCTCGCGAACATTCAAGAGGCGATCCGTGAATATCTCGCAGCCATCGACGATCTCGGAAAGGATTGGCTCTGCTGTTTTTGAATAAACTCTAACAAAAGTTAGCGCGCTGGCGCGCGTTTTGCGCAGCCACAACACCTGCCCCTACATTTTTATGACGGTTATTTTTCCTTCGTGAAAACCCTTTCCCGACCGCCCCGTTTCTGAATCATCTGGTTTTTCGCGGCGTCGAACTCGAAAACTATTCCCGGAGGATCGATTTTAAATTTATCTGCGGCGGTCGCTTCGAGCGGGATAACGGATTGCCCGGTCGGTTGAACGAAAAGCGTCGCGCCGTCCCTGGTGACCGTAAATTTAACGGGAACTCCCGGAATCGAATAAACTCCGACGTATTTGTCCAGAACTTCCGGGCTGACCTCGATCGTATCGAAGGCAGGAATCTGAAACGGTTTATTGTAGTAAATGTCGAAAACGCCGCTCACGATGTTGACTACCGGGTAAACCTTTGCGTTCGTAGTGTAAGCGAGCGCCAGCTTTTCTTCCGGCAGATAAGCCAGCCACGCTCCATAGTTGTCGCCCCCGCCCGTGTGCCCGTAGAAGGTCTTGCCGGCGAACGTGAAGGGTTCCATTCCCAACCCGTCGCCGTCCCTTATCGTTTTCATCGACGCGAAGCTCTCCTGAGAGATCAGTTTCAGGTCAAACAGCGCCTGGATGAATTTGGTCAGGTCGTTCGGTGTCGAAACAATCGAGCCCGCGCCGAACAGGATGCTTGGATGGGTTTCTGGTTCCTGTTTCCAGCCGCCGAGATAGTTCCTGTAGGTAAGACTTTCGTTTTTGTTCACATCGATGTTTCCGGTCGCGACGTATGTATCCTTGAGCCCGATCTTTGAAGTGATTCTTTGCTTGAGGGCTTCCCCGTAGGGTTTGCCGGTTAACTTTTCAAGGATAAGACCTAAAAGGGTATAGCCGGAATTGCTGTAGGAATGCTTTGCGTCCGGTTCGAAATCAGGCTTGCCTTTGGCGATAAGGGTGAGCAATTCATCCTTCGTTATTGGGTTCGTCTTCGACGAGGGTCGCAAATTCCTATCTCCGAATATGTCATGGATACCGCTGCGATGCGCGAGGATCTGCGCGATGGTAATTTTCTGGGCGTTCGAAACCTGCGGGAAGAATTTGTCGAGCGTGTCGGTCAGTTTTAATTTTCTTTCTTCGACGAGCTGAAGGAGCATCGCGGCGGTGAACATTTTTGTGATCGAACCGATCCGGTATCTGGACCCCGCGGTCAAAGCTTTCTTTTCGGTTCCGTTGATCTGGCTGTAGCCGATAGCACGGGTGTAAAGAACGTTGCCGTCTTTGGCGATGGTCAGGCTCCCCATCGCCTTATTCTTTTCGGCGAGCCGGTCAAAAAACTGGTCGAGTTTGGCTTTGTCCAGCGTCTGTGCGTAGCCTGCGGTAAACAACGCCAGTGTCAGTAAAGTTGCGAATAGGTTTTTAGTTTTCATAGTATTTAACGTCTGTCACTCGAAGTCGTCTGACGACCTGCGCCGCCTGAATTTGCCCAGGTCTCGGGTCAGCCCTGTAGCAAGGTAGCTGAAAGTGTTGAAATAAAAATGAGTCAGGTGTGAGAAAGTTGTGAGAAAATCGGTCGTGAGAAGATCAACCCTATGATGCAGCCTAAAACAGAGAGCGCGAGCTACCGTTTTGGGGATTTTTTTATTGACGCGCAAAACCGGTAGCTCCGGCGCTCGGACCAGGTCGTCTCGCTCAACTCAAAATACTTCGACGTGCTCTTTTACTCGTGAGCCACACGGGGCAGCTTGTCGAAAAACGCCGCATCTTTGAAGAGGTGTGGGACGGCGTCTCTGTGACGGACGCCGCGCTGACGCAGTGCATCAAAGACATCCGCAAGCACCTTGGCGACGACGGATCGAATCGATACGCAAATCCGCCAGCGTAGTTCCTGTTTCCCCAGCGGATCTATTCTTCCATTTCGCAGCCACCTTAAAACTCATTTGCGACCTTTGTGTGAGGCAAGGAAAATTCACGCAAAGCCGCAAAGGTTGCAAAGACAAACCCCGGTTCTTTTTGCCTTAGCGAGACTCCTCAAGGCACCCTCGTCTTCTATTTTCCATTTTCGATTTGATATTTGTCATTTGCTATTTCCGATCTGGTTCTAGTCCTTCGAAACACCAACCGTGCGTCTCAGTTTGCTTCGCAGGAGCAGGTGTTATTGCGCGTATTACGATCTGTGATTGTGAACGTGGTTCGTTGCGACAGTAGTTGCACCGACGCAGTACCTTTGTTCACGCCGCCATCGATCCGCACCAACACCCGGCGATCCGAGCCGTTTTGCTGCAGAGTTATGGTACTTCCTCTTCTGCTTATGACTCCGGGCCCGCCAATCGTGACACCATTGCAGTTTGTGAATTGATAATCGCCGGACATTGAGTTGAACTGAAAAAATGCTCCGTTGCTGTCATCTTGCAGACAAATATCGAAACTCACGCCATCGTATCGCGCAAGAGCGATGTACACTTGAAATTGGCCCTCAATGACGTCGTTTGCAATTCCCGCAGCCACTACTTTCCCGTCGTTCTGTAAGGCGACGGCCCTCACTCGATCATCGAAACCAAAAAAATCCGTTTTTGCTAGACCGCCGGAACCGAACGTCGCATCAAGCTCGCCATTCGCATTGTAACGGGCCAGAGCGAAATCGGTCCGCTCTTGACTGTCCTCGCTCTGTCCTGCAACGACCAGTCTGCCGTCCTGTTCTTGCGCCAGAGCCCACGCATCGTCGAATTCCGAGCCGAAGTCAGTCATGACTTTGCCATTGTCGCCGAACGTGGCGTCGAGGCTCCCGTCGCTGTTGTAGCGCACAAGACCAAAGTCAGAGATACTTTCCTGGAATGGATTCGTCGCTGTTCCGGCCACCACCAGCTTACCGCCCGGCTGAATAACTACAGCTCGCGCCTCATCGTAGCTACCGAAGAAGTTCGTGGTTACCTTCCCGCCGGAACCAAAAGAGGCATCCGGGCTTCCGTCGCTTTTGTACCTGGCGAGGGCGAAGTCGAATAGGAACAGAGCGAACGAAGTTACGTTATCGTAGCCGACTGCAACAATCTTCCCGTCAGGCTGGATAGCTACCGCGTTTGCAACGTCGGCCAGGCCAAGAAAATCTGTAGTAACCTTCCCGCCCGAACCGAAAGATAGGTCAAGACTGCCGTCCGCGTTATAACGCGCAAGCGCGAAATCACTTCCATTCTGTTGCGTGACAGGCATCCGAAAG
>DATCJD010000305.1:0-14040 GCA_036507435.1 Bacteroidota bacterium | reverse complement strand
CCCGATTACTCCAGCAAGCGATATTCTGCACGAGCTTGCCATGTATAAGCAATTCGGCGTGAAAACCTTTCAGGCTGAAGATGAAATCGCAGGCATCACATCCGCCATCGGCGCTTCATTTGGCGGCGCGCTCGCTGTCACGACGACAAGCGGGCCCGGCGTTGCGTTGAAAGGCGAAGCCCTCGGTCTTGCCGTCATGGTGGAACTGCCTCTTGTTATCTGTAACATTCAGCGCGGCGGTCCCAGCACGGGACTTCCGACGAAAACCGAGCAGGCAGATTTACTTCAAGCGTTGTATGGCCGCAACGGCGAGGCTCCGATCCCTATCGTCGCCGCCGCTACGCCGGCTGACTGTTTCCAAATGGCTTTCGAAGCATCACGTATTGCGCTAAAGTATATGACTCCCGTCTTTTTCTTGTCGGACGGCTACTTAGGCAACGGCTCAGAGCCGTGGCTTATCCCTGACTTTAATGCGATGCCGGACATTTCGCCGAAATTCCGTACGGACCCGGAAGGATTCTTCCCTTATCAGCGAGATGAAACAACGCTCTCGCGCCCATGGGCAATTCCCGGAACACCCGGACTTGAGCACCGCATCGGCGGGCTTGAGAAGCAGAACATCACGGGTAATGTTAATTACGAGCCGGAGAATCACGAGCTGATGATTAAGCTTCGCGCGGAAAAGGTCGAGCGTATCGCAAACGATATTCCGCTCGCCGAAGTAGAAGGCAATGCTGAAGGCGACCTGCTCGTCGTCGGCTGGGGCAGTACCTACGGCGCAATTCGTACAGCCGTGAATAGACACCGCGAAAAAGGTCGTTCCGTCTCCCATCTCCATTTGCGGCATTTGAACCCTATGCCGAAAAACGTGGGAGAGATCTTGTATAAATTCAAACATGTATTGGTGCCCGAGCTTAATTTAGGACAACTCATAAAGGTGTTGAGAGCGAAATACCTCGTGCCAGCGCTTGGGTTGAATAAAGTTCAGGGCTTGCCGTTCAAGGCAGTTGAAATTGAAAATAAGATTGACGAAATACTGAAAGGTTAATCATGACAACACAAGTTGAAGAACTGATTTCGAAACATAAACCGGACCCGTCTCAGAAATACACAGCGAAGGAATTTCAAAGCGACCAGGACGTCCGCTGGTGCCCGGGTTGCGGCGATTATTCTATCCTAGCGCAGACTCAGCGTGTCATGCCGGACCTCGGCATTCCGCGCCACCAGATGGCGTTCATCTCCGGCATCGGGTGCTCAAGCCGCTTCCCGTACTACATGAATACGTACGGCTTTCACAGTATTCACGGACGTGCGCCGGCAGTCGCCTCCGGGTTAAAGCTCGCTCGTCCCGATTTATCCGTCTGGATTGTAACGGGCGACGGCGATGGGTTCAGCATCGGCGGTAATCATATTATCCATTTGATGCGGCGCAATCTCGACGTCAACGTCCTGCTCTTTAATAACCAAATCTACGGTCTCACGAAGGGGCAATACTCCCCTACTTCAGAGACCGGAAAGGTGACGAAATCAACCCCCTACGGTTCAATCGACTATCCGTTTAATCCGGCATCGCTGTGCCTTGGCGCAAGCGCGACGTTCGTAGCGCGCACACTCGACCGCGATCCCAAGCATATGCAGGCGATTCTGAAACGGGCGGCGGCACACAGGGGAACGTCGTTCGTCGAAATCTATCAGAACTGCAACGTCTTTAACGACGGGGCGTTCTTTCAGTTCACAGAAAAAGACACGAAGGAAGACAGTGTGGTATTTATCGAACACGGTAAACCTCTCGTATTTGGAAAAGAACATGATAAGGGTATCCGGTTGAACGGCTTTACGCCGGAAGTCGTCTCGTTGAAAGACGGTAAGTATTCTGTTGACGACTTGCTTGTGCATGACGAAAAGGACACGACTCTCTCGTTTATATTAGCCGACATGACATATAAGTCACACCTGCCCCGCCCGGTTGGAATTTTTCTTGCTATCGACCGGCCTGTGTACGAAGAAGAGATGACACGGCAAATTCAATTCGCAAAACAGAAGCGCGGAGAGGGAGATATGACCAAGCTGTTAAACTCCGGCGAAACATGGGTCGTGCAATAGTCCATTCATAGGTTTCACACAAGGTGTGGCTGTTCGTTCGGTCACACCTTTTTTATTGTCTCTCCTTTTTGATCTTACTATGCAACACGAATTCGAGCTATTCAAAAAGATAGTTGAGCAGGGCAAGCGTTTCGTGCTCACTACACACGTTAATCCCGATGGCGACGGGTTGGGATGCGAAATCGCTCTTGCTGAGTTCTTGGCTTTACGAGGGAAGGAAACTCACATTCTCAATCACAGTGAGACGCCGTACTACTATCGTTTTTTCGATGTACGCGGTGCGATTCAGAAATTCGACCCTGCCCAACACTCACGGATTCTTCAGGAAGCCGACGTTATCATCGTATTGGATACGAACAGTCCAGACCGGCTGGCAAGCTTGAAGGACTATGTGCTCGCCAGTAAAGCAAAAAAAATCTGTATCGACCACCATCTCGATACAACCGATTTTGCGGATTTATACATTCTCGATGAACCCTCTGCCGCAACGGGCGAAATTCTGTATCGCCTTCTCGCATTCCTGAATGGTGATTCATTCAGTACGGAAACTGCGACCGCCCTCTATACCGCGATTATGACGGACACAGGCTCGTTCCGGTTTCCCAAAACCGACCCTGAGGTCCATCGTCAGGCGGCGCATTTGATAGAATGCGGCGCAGACCCGGTAGCGGTTTATCAACACATATACGAGCAAGGAAGTGCCGGAAGAATCCAATTACTCGGTAAAGCGCTCTCGACTCTGCAATTCGCTCACGATGGAAAAGTCGCAGCGCTGTACATCACGAAAAGTATGTTTGATGAGACGAAAACATCCGGCGTGGATGCGGATAACATCGTCAACTACACCTTAGCAATTAACGGGGTGCAAATCGGAATTATGCTCAGCGAGATGGAAGGCGGCGTCAAGATGAACTTCCGCTCGAAAGGTGATATTTGGATTAACAAACTTGCTAAGGAGTTTGGGGGCAACGGACACAAAAACGCCGCCGGCGCGCGGGTACTCAACGGCAATCTTCACGAGCTTCTACAAGAGTCGATTAACCGCTCAAAGTCGTATATCATTTCATGAGGACAGTTATGAAACTTTCATTCCAATCTGGCTCACTAAAAAATATATCCGCAGATGTGCTCGCGACGTTTGTGCATCAGGATAAAGCTCTCTTCCAAAAAGAGATGAAGACGCTCGAATCTGCATTGGGTAGCAGAATTTCTGAGATACTCAAAGCGGGCGATTTCAGCGGAAAAATCGGGGAGACAGCACTGGTCTATCCAGGTTCGGGAGTCAAATCCCAACGTGTAGTACTGACAGGCCTTGGTGAGAACAAGTCCAAAAATTCTCCTATCGGTATGTTAGAGCGGTATCGCCGCGCCTCCGCGGCGGCGGCAAAACGGGCACGCAAGCTCAAAGCAAAGAGTCTCGCTTTAGCTCTACCCCATCTTGATGTGCTACCTATTGAAAGCGTTATTGCATTTGCAGAAGGAGCGGCGCTCGCGTTATACCGGTTTGATAAGTATTTTTCTAAAGAAAAAAAGAATGAGTATGGGCGTGTCGAAACCATTACACTCGTCTCTCAAGAAACGTCTGTGACAACAATCGGAGCAAAAGCCGTTGCGTCTGCATATGCAATCATTAACGGGACGTATCGCGCACGGGACTTGGCAAACGCCCCCGGAAATGAAATCTATCCTGAAACGCTCGCCAAAGTCGCACAGGAAACAGGCAAGAGTGCCGGATTTAAAGTAACGGTGTTTGATGAAAAGAAAATCGCCAGCCTCGGTATGGGCGGTGTAATTGGCGTCTCAAAAGGCAGTGCGCGCCCGCCGCGTTTCATCGTCCTGGAGTATAAGAAAGCAACTGGAAGCCCGGTAGTACTCGTGGGCAAAGGCGTGACATTCGATACAGGCGGTATCTCTATCAAACCCTCCGCGTCCATGGGCGAGATGAAAATGGATATGTCCGGCGCGGCGGCGGTCATTGGGACGTTCGAAGCCGTCGCAAAGCTGAAGCTTCCTGTGCATATCGTCGGACTTATTCCCGCAGTGGAAAATATGCCGAGCGGTACGGCAATTCGCCCCGGAGATATTCTCCGGCATTACAACGGCAAAACATCTGAGGTTGACAATACAGATGCGGAAGGGCGATTGATACTCGCCGACGCGTTAGGCTATGCGGAAAAATATAAGCCTTCTGCCGTCATTGACTTGGCTACGCTAACGGGCGCTTGCGTAGTAGCATTAGGGCATCATGCAACGGGTATGATGGGCAACGACGATGGTGTGATGCAGAAATTGACACTCGCCGGCGAAAAAACATACGAGCGCGTGTGGCAATTGCCGCTTTTCGATGAATACGAGAAGCTAATAAAGAGCGACGTCGCAGACGTCAAAAACACGGGCGGGCGTTGGGCGGGAGCAATCACCGCCGGTTGGTTCCTCAAGAAATTCATCGGCAACTACAAATGGGTACACCTCGATATCGCCGGTACTGCCATGCTTGAAGAAAACGCCGACTACAGGCAAAAGGGCGGCTCCGGCGTCGGCGTGAGACTGCTAACTGAGTTTTTAAGAAACTGGAAGTAAGTTTCGTCTTCAATCTTCTTCTGATTTTGGTTTCCTTGCCTTTCCCTCTCATTCTAGCTATCTTGAGACAGAAAGCCAACCTATGTTAGCTCCATTTGCGGGTGTAGAACAAGACTTAAAGTCGTTAATCGAAGGCGAATGTTTCTTCGATATTGAAACGCGTAACCGCTATAGCACTGCCGCATCATGGTATAAAATTCAGCCCATCGGTGTCGTTTTTCCAAGACATACCGCAGATGTTCAGGCAATAACCCGATTTTGCGATGAGAACGAAATACCAATAATTCCAAGAGGCGCCGGGACCGGCTTGGCAGGACAAGCCGTTGGCATGGGGATTGTTCTTGATTTTACTCAACACATGAACACTGTCCTACAGGTATCCGAAGACACCGTCGAAGTACAGCCCGGAGTAATCCTGAAGCAACTGAATGACCGATTAGGCACGAGTGGCAAGTTTTTTCCGGTCGACCCGGCAAGCGGAAGTCTTTGCACCATCGGTGGCATGATATCCACAAACGCGGCTGGGGCGCATGGACTGAAGTACGGCGCCACCAAAGATCACATCGAGCATCTTTCTCTCGTGTTATCAAATGGAGATGCCGCAACAGTTGGTGTACCTGTTGAATCACAACGTGTGCTGTCCGACATTGAAAATAAAATAAGAGCGCTTCTTCTCCCGAATACACAACTCATCGATGAGCGATTTCCGAAAGTCGCAAAAAATTCGTCCGGATATAATCTCAAAGAAACAATCGGTAACAACGGAATTGACCTCCGGAAACTTCTTGCAGGCTCCGAAGGAACTCTCGCTCTGGTTGCTGGAGCAACATTAAAACTTTCCCAGTTGCCTTCACATCGAATTGGCGCGCTCGCATATTTTCCTGACTACGAATCAACGGTTGAAGCAACACTACAAGCGCTTGAATCCCCGCCCACGGCAATTGAGATCCTCGACCGAACGTATTTTTCTCACGGCGCAGGAATGAATTTCGAAACCAAAAACCTGCTCCGGCAGGATGCCCAAACGATGCTGTATTTTGAGTTTGAAGGTGAAGACAAGCAGGCCTTGCAAACATCAATCGAGAAACTTAGAAAACAACTGGAAGCGTTGCATCCGTTGGGTTTCGTAGTGTTACATTCCGAAAACGACCGTGAAGCCTTTTGGAACATGCGCGAAGAGATTTCGAAGCAAATAAATTTTTCCGATGTATTTGGCAAAGCATCCTTCATCGAAGACGTTGCTGTCCCCGTAGTACAACTTCCGGCTTACTTCAGGGGTCTGCGTGCAGTGTTATCACGTTACAATATTCGTTATTCAGCCTATGGACACGCGGGAGCCGGGAACATTCATTGCGCAACTTTCGTTGATTTGAGTAACCCGGACCATTACCGGGCTGTCGACCTCATCGCGTCAGAGGTCACCGACCTGGCAATTTCGCTCGGAGGCACGCTTTCCGGTGAACACGGAGACGGATATGTGCGGACGCCATTTCTTGAGCGACAATACGGACCCGAAATCTACCGGCTTTTTGAAGAAGTTAAACGTATCTTTGACCCTAAGCATATCCTTAATCCAGGAAAAATCATCGGCAAACAACATACGACAATACTCCATGACCTTGCCCTTTCGTAATATCCCGCATGTGCTCTTGACGATGTTAGTATTGCTGAATGTCGCCACAGCACAAGAAGAACGAGACGAACCCGTACGCCAAAATCTGCCGGTCTCGTACGAAGCAATTCCATTTTATAGCGCCGACACGACCGCGGCGGTGGTTCGGCTACACTATCGAATTAACCAACGGTTTTTTATTTTTATACGCGACGCCGGGAAAGAGAACAGTTATTCCGCACGTGGCGAACTGATGGTCGAGCTTCGCAATAAACAGGACATATCCATGGGCAGGGAAATCCGACAAATCCATTTGCTTCGGGATTCCCAGCCACGTGAAAATGAGCTGTTACCGGATTTACAAGGCTCCCTTGCCTTTCAAGTTCCGGAGGATGAGTACACCGTTATCTTTAGTGTAGATGACAAAGAATCGGGCAGGAAGTTCATTGACCGCGATAAGAAAGTCATCACAAAGCTCCCCGTGTTTGAACCGCTGGAGCTTTCTAACCCGTTGTTTGCGCGACTGCGTCACGACAATGATGATGAATCAGAAACCTACATCATTCCCTCGAATAGGGGGACACAGGTGACATTCGGCTCCACTAGCGGTATCGCCTATCAAATTTATCTGCCTGATGCCGACGTCCCGAACGTGCGATGGCGTATCCAACGGCAAGGGGGTTTGTTAGCGGACTGGTTCCAGTCGTTTACTGGGGAGCAATACGCCCTGCTGAAAGGCGGCTTAACGCCCATCAATCCTCAAGATGAAGCAAGGTACAAAATCCAGTCGATAGGAAATCCGGGATGGAAACTCTTATATATTCCATTGCCGATTGAGAAACTCGAACCCGGCGGCTACACGATTAATCTTGAACTCGGCGTCGGTGAAAAACAAATCAAGAAAGAATATCCGTTTCAAGTGATCTGGCTCAATCGTCCTGCGGCGCTCTTACATTCGGAGCTTGCCATCGACGCCTTACAACACATCGCAACGGAAGATGAAATTTCCGAAATGCGTTCCGGGTCTTTCGAACGAAATGTCAAAGCATTTTATGAATTTTGGAAACGGATGGATCCGGACACCACAACGGCATACAACGAAATGATGGTGGAATTCTATCGCCGTGTGGATGAAGCAAACCGGCGTTTTTCCACGCTCAACTCACTCGACGGATACAAAACAGACCGGGGGCGGATTTTCATTTTATACGGCCAGCCCACCCGTATTGACCGTATCCTGCCGCCGGGCGAAGCGCCCTCAGAATTCTGGGCTTACCACAGGCTGAAGCGGAGATTCGTATTTTCAGATAAATACAAGAGCGGTAACTTCGTTCTCACCTCCGCTGATAGTCTGTGAAACCGGTCATCGCAATTACCATAGGCGATTTTAACGGCATCGGGCCAGAAATAGCGCTGAAAGCCGCCGTACATCCTTCTGTCCGAAAGATATGCTCGCCATTGTTGGTTGGCCCGCTCAACGTATTTGAGCACGCCGCCAAGAAATTCAAAATTAAGGTAAAGCTTCGGAAAGCAATTTTTCCGATCCCGCAGAATACCGAGACCTATATACTCGATGTCGGGGATGGTATTTGGGCAGACGTCCAGCCAGGCGCGATAACAAAGAGCGCCGGGAAATCCGCAGGCGCGGCGATAGAACGCGCTGTCGATTTGTGCACACGCGGAGAAGCCAAGGCAATGGTCACCGCCCCTGTATCTAAAGAAGCTCTACGGCTTGCGGGCTATGATTTTCCCGGACAAACCGAAATGATCGCGCTGCTCAGCCGCTCGAAGCGTGTAGCGATGATGCTGGTCTCCGATACAATGCGAGTCGGGCTTGTCACGATTCACATCCCGCTTCGTGATGTTTCACAGAACTTGAGCAAAGACAAAATCGTGGAAAAAGCCGATATCGTCCACGAGTCATTGGTGAACAACTATCGTATTAAAAAACCAAAAATCGCGGTACTCGGGCTTAACCCCCACGCCGGAGAAAACGGGCTTATCGGAACGGAAGAAAAGGAAGTCATTGCACCGGCTGTGGAGGAGTCCCGAAAATCAGGTATGATGATAGATGGTCCCTTCGCCACAGATGCGTTCTTCGGCAAGAAGGCATTCAAGGACTATGACGCGGTGCTGGCAATGTACCATGACCAAGGGCTGATCCCGCTCAAGATGAGCTCGTTCGAAACGGGAGTAAATTTTTCGGCGGGGCTAAAAATTATCCGAACCTCTCCCGACCATGGCACGGCATTCGATATCGCCGGGAAGGGGAAAGCTGATATTTCAAGCATGCTCGAGGCTATACGGCTCGCTGTAACATTTTCCGCCGGGGCTAACAAATAACTCAGACACGTTATCACATGCAGATTATAGAACTACAAGACGTCACGGTTTCATTCGACAACCAGAATGTGCTGGACAAAGTCAATTTTACCATGACCAGCGGAGAATTCGTGTATTTGGTCGGACAAACGGGCGCCGGGAAAAGTTCATTGTTGAGATTGATGTATGTAGACTTAAAACCGACGGCGGGGAATGTCAGTGTGGCGGGTTTCCATGCACAGACAATAAAGCCGCGTGAAATCGCCCACTTGCGGCGGAAGCTCGGCGTGGTGTTTCAAGATTTTAAATTACTTCCCGACCGCGACGTTTTTGAAAACGTGGCATTCGCGCTCTACGTAACCAACACTACGCGCAGTGAAATCAAAAAACGCGCGCTCGTCGCTCTCGGTGAAGTGGGCTTAAGCCACAAGCGCAGTCACATGCCGCATGAACTCTCAGGCGGAGAACAACAGCGCGTAGTCATTGCGCGGGCATTAGTAAACTCCCCTTCACTCCTTCTTGCCGATGAGCCGACGGGCAACCTCGACCCCGGCTCGTCTGCTGAAATTATGGAATTGCTCAAAACTATCAACGTGCGCGGCACTGCTGTGCTGATGGCAACACACAATTATGAACTTGTACGCCGCTACCCGGCAAGAATTATTCAGCTGAAAGAGGGAAAATTAAACGAAGTAGAGTTGAGAGACAGAAGGTAATATTCAAATTCGGAATGAGGCGCACAAGACATCACCGCACCTGTTCAACCCGTCGCACGTCTTCATGCGAAAGCATCAATGACCGTTCAATACCCGCCCGTAACGTCATGATCGACATGGGACACTGCTGACAAGAACCTACCAAACGTACTTCAACGATTCCGTCATCTGTTACACGCACGAGTTCAACGTCGCCTCCGTCTTCTTGGAGGTACGGCCGTACTTTCGTGAGGCTCTGCTCAATAGCTTCTTGTGATACCATAATGCGGTATTAGGAATTCGCTCCGATGAGAATTTCCACTTTCGGTAACGGCGGCGCCATCACATTGCGGATGCTGATCTGTGCGGCAAGATTCCGTGCAATGGCATGAAATGCGCTTGCACTGCTGGAGTCCGGTTCTGCTATGACAATCGGCTTTCCCTTATCGCCGCCGACACGGATTGCTGTATTGATGGGAATTTCACCGAGAAATGGAACTCCAAGCTCCGCCGCCGTCCTACTTCCGCCGCCTGTGTCGAAAATATTCTCGCGTTGCCCGCAATGACTGCAAACGTAGTAACTCATGTTTTCAGCAATGCCAAATACCGGTACATTGACTTTCGTGAACATCACCAGCCCTTTACGCGCGTCGGCAAGAGCAACGTCCTGCGGCGTTGTGACAATAACTGCGCCGGTCAATGGAATCGTCTGCACAAGGGTCAATTGAATATCGCCAGTGCCCGGGGGTAAATCGAAGACGAGATAATCTAACTCGCCCCAATCTACATCGCTCATGAATTGCTTCACTGCCCCGCTCGCCATCGGTCCGCGCCAAATGACAGCCTGCATCGGGTCAACCAGAAAGCCGATAGACATCACTTTGACGCCGTATTTTTCTAGCGGAGTCAAACGGTTGTTGACCACCTTCGGACGCTCGTTGAGACCGAACATGAGCGGAGCGCTGGGACCGTACACATCCGCATCCACTAACCCGACTTTCGCGCCGTCCATCGCCAGTGCGACCGCAAGATTCACCGCTACAGTTGACTTTCCCACGCCGCCCTTGCCGCTTGCAACAGCGATGGTATTTTTCACGCCGGGAATAATTGATTCCTTCTGAGCATTGACATGAGCAATGACGCTGGAGGTCATCTGGATATCCACTTTGCCGACTCCTTCAATGCCTCCTCGTATGACGCGCTCACAATCAGCAATGAACTGGTCTCGGACGGGGCATGACGGCGTAGTCAGTTGCAACGTAAACGCAACATCATTCCCTTTAATTGTGAGATCCTTAATAAAGCCGAGTGAAACAATATCCCGGTGTAAATCGGGGTCTTGAACCTGACTCAATACTGTGAGGATATTTTCTGTGGTCAATTTCTGCATTACTGCTCCATTTCTAGATGAATACCTTAATATACCTATAAAGTGAACGAGATACAAGGTTGCAATGTTCAGGTTGCTTCGAGTAAAACTTATTCAACTATCACCTTCACTCAATCAACATCACATAAGCGATTTACCGCTCAGGCGTTTCAATGCTTCGAGATAGAGCCCGGCGGTTTTAAAGATAACTTCCTCCGGCAATTTCGGCGGCGGGGGTTTTTTGTTGAAGTTAATGGAAACGAGATAATCGCGCACAAATTGCTTGTCGAAACTCTCTTGGGCTTTGCCCGGTTCGTATTTGTCTTTGGGCCAAAAGCGCGATGAATCGGGAGTTAGCAATTCATCAATAAGTATTAACGCGCCGGATTCATCTACCCCAAATTCCATTTTTGTATCGGCGATGATGATGCCCTTCTGGTCGGCGATTGTTGTCGCTCGCTTGTAAATTGCAATGGAATACTCCCTCACCTGCTCGGCAAGGTCTTTACCGATCAATTCCACGGTGCGCTCGAACGAAATATTTTCATCATGCCTGCCAAGTTCTTCCTTTGTAGCAGGAGTAAAAATCGGCTCGGGCAGTTGATCGGATTCGATAAACCCACCGGGCAATGTAATTCCGCAGACACTTTTGTTTTCCTGGTATTCTACCCATCCGGACCCGGAGAGATACCCCCGCACGACACACTCTACCGGCAACGGCTTCGTTTTTTTGACAAGCATAGACCGGTCTTCAAGCTCGCGCACATAAGGTTTGCAGACGCTCGGATAATCATACACAATGGTGGAAAGGAGATGATTGGGGACAATATCCAGCATGTGCTCGAACCAAAATTCCGAAATCTTCGTCAGCACTTTCCCTTTGAACGGGATGCCCTGTCCCATCACAACGTCGTACGCCGAGATTCGGTCGGTAGCAACCATCAAAAGAGAATCGTCGAACTCGTATAAATCCCGCACCTTGCCCCGGTTACGGAGTTTTAACCCGGTAAAATTCGTTTGCGTGATAACGGGAACGTTTAAGAGAGTGGACATATTTATTTCGGATTTCGAATTGTCAATTGCGAATTTAACAAAAACCGCACTGTTTCTTTATTGCCTTTGTAAGGCGTTTCAGATATTCTTCCCTGGGTATTTCTTTCGCGCCGAACATTTTCAAATGCGGCGTCGTCCATTGTGTGTCCAACAATATAAAGCCGCGGGATGTTAGACGCTCTACCAAATGAACCAACGCGACCTTCGAAGCATTGCGCTCCCGGCTAAACATCGACTCGCCGAAAAACGCCCCGCCAATTGCAACGCCGTAAAGCCCGCCTGCTAATGTGCCGTCTTTCCAACTTTCCACGCTATGTGCAAAACCGGCTGTGTAGAGTTGCATATAGGTTTGCACAATGTCTTCAGAAATCCACGTCTCTTCCCTCTCCCCGCATGCACGCATGACTTTTTCGAACCGCGTGTTTATCCGAATATCAAATACATTTTTTTTGATGGAGAGCCGGAGACTGCGGGGAACGTGAAATGCGTCTAATTCAAAAATCGCGCGCGGGTCGGGAGAAAACCAGCCTATCTCCCCCATTTTCGGCTCGGCCATCGGGAAGTACCCGTTGCAGTAGGCAAGAACCAAAAATTCCGGGTCGATAGCTCTTGATGTGTTTAAGCGGGAATTCACCGGTGCACACGTTTCATCAGTAACTCATCCAACATTTCGCACTTAATCGCCAAAGCTTGTCCCTACCGCTCGTGCGGAAAAAATCAATTGAGAATCCGGGGGAACGGTACGAAGCTTCATGATTGCTTCCTTCACAGGCACAGAGAGCACTTCCGTTCCGCGCAGGCTGACCATATATCCATATTTTTTCTCAGCCACTAACTGTAATGCCATAGAGCCGAATTTTGTGGCAAGAATGCGGTCGAACGGAGTCGGACTTCCGCCGCGCTGTAAGTGGCCAAGGACTGTGACGCGTGTCTCCAGCCCCGTCGCCTCTGTAATTCTCTTTGCTACAAGGTCGCCGATGCCGCCCAAGCGCAAGGGATCGGTGCGTTTCGAGTCTTTTTCTTTTACGACAAGGTCGCCGTCCGCCGGTTTCGCCCCCTCAGCAACGCAGACGATACTAAATTTCTTTCCGTGCTTACTGCGCCCGCCCACGGCTTCGAACACTTTTTCCCAACTGAAGGGGATTTCGGGGATCAGGATTACATCCGCACCGCCCGCCAGACCGGAGCCGAGAGCGATCCATCCGGCATAACGCCCCATCACTTCAATCACCATCACACGATGGTGCGCCGACGCCGTTGTGTGCAAACGGTCAATCGCTTCTGTTGCAACTGTCAACGCGGAGTCATAGCCGAACGTTTGGTCGGTCGACGAGAGGTCATTATCAATAGTCTTTGGCACGCCGACAAAATTTAATCCCATGTCGGTAAATTTATCAACGATGTGCATCGTCCCGTCGCCTCCGATAGCGACCACCGCGTCAAGTCCCCAGTCCTTATAGTGCTGAACAGCCTTGCCGGAATAATCATGCGACTCGATTCCATTGTCAGTCAGCACTGGAAAGTGGAATGGGTCGCCTTTGTTCGACGTGCCGAGGATGGTTCCGCCAATATTGACAATCCCGGCAACATCCTGCGGTGTAAGTTCACGCATTCTCCCTTCGACAAATCCCTCGAATCCGTCCTCAATCCCGACCACCGATGCGCCGAAATACGACATCGCCGGTTTAGCCACACTGCGAATAACCGCATTCAAACCGGGGCAATCGCCGCCGCCGGTTAAGATACCGATACGTTTGAGCACTTTCATGGGGAGTCCTGTGTATGATGGGAAATTCGTTCAGGAAAATAATATTCTGACGTGTTAAGATTTCGAAAATGCATCAATTTGTTTTTTGTCGTCGCTGTCGGGTAACGATTGTACGTTCTTCAACCGTTCTGAAAATGCGTTGAGCTTTTTATCGGCTTCGTCGAATTTATTTTTGGCATTGTTCAAATGCGTCCCGAGTATTTCATAGAGCTCGGAAAACCTCTGTAGTTCAGCACCAAGACGACTGAGGTTTTGTGTGATTTCCTTTGCACTTCGCTCAATCTGTAAACCTTTTAAACCTAATGCGATAACACGCAGATGGGCGTAGAAACTGTTCGGCGACACCGGGACAACGTGTTTATTGGCGGCATAGGCGTATAAACCGTTTTCATCGCCGTAGGATTCATCTTTAATGATCGTTTCGTAATAGATATTTTCAGCTGGAATATACATTAATGCAAAATCAAATGTGCCCTCATCCGGCACTATGTATTTTTGCGCAATGGCGTCAATGTGTTTCTTCACGTCTGAGACAAAC
>DATCJD010000304.1:0-6377 GCA_036507435.1 Bacteroidota bacterium | reverse complement strand
GATCAACGCGGCAGTGGTATTCTTTGAGGACAAGAAGCAGGCGGAGATTCAAGAACGGCTTGAGCGTGAGCGCGATAAGAACGGCATGGACGAAATTTCTATGCAGGAGCTGGCGAACATCATCGAACGCGTCCGCACCGGCAACGATGAAGCGCAGGCGGCTCAGCCGGAAAAGCCCGTCCGCAAACAGACGCGTGTTACGCTCGCGCCGGCGAGCGAATCTCCTCAGGAACAAACAGCGTCCGTTCAGCCCTTGCCACAGACAATAAAACAGCCGCTTCCATTCCAGACATTAGACCCGGCGGATATGTTTCAGCCCGCCTCACGGGAGGAAGTGCCGGAGTCACGGCTTGAAGCAGAACCGGATGAGCTAACAGAGCACACCGAGCCGCACGAGGAGGAATTTCCAGAAACAGGCATTCACACACATTTCTCGCGCGCCGAACAGAAGGCTTTCATAAAGAAAATATTTCATAAAGACGACGTTTCATTCAGGGAAGCGATGGATACATTGAATATTGTTTCCGCGTGGGATGAGGCGTCCCAGTACCTCGACCAGTTATTCATTGTGACGGGCATCGACCCGTTTTCCAAAGAGGCGATAGAGTTCACCGATAAAATCTACGCATGGTTTCATCCCGGCGAACAGAAGTCCGCGTAATTCTCACACCAATTCGTAAGCCTTTCTCGTGCAATTTATTGATGAAGCAAAAATTTCGGTTACCGCCGGCAACGGCGGAAACGGAGCTGTCAGTTTCCGCAGGGAGAAGTACGTCCCTAAAGGTGGACCGGACGGCGGTAACGGCGGCAACGGGGGCAGTGTAATCGTGCGCGCAGAGAAGCAGTTGAATACCCTACTCGATTTTCGCTACAAGCGTAGTTATACGGCAGAGCATGGTGAAAAGGGCAGGGCGAAAAATCAGGACGGCAAGTGGGGCGAGCATACGGTGTTGCGAGTTCCGTGCGGCACGTTGCTCAAGGACGCTGAGACTGATGAAGTCATTGCCGACCTCGTGAAGCATGGCGATGAAATTGTCGTCGCCAAGGGCGGAAAAGGCGGGCGCGGCAATACGCGCTTCGCCACCTCCACCAATCAGGCGCCGCGTACGGCAGAGCAAGGCACAAGGGGTGAAGGGCGTGAATTAGCGTTAGAGCTAAAACTGCTTGCGGATGTCGGGCTGGTCGGATTTCCGAACGCGGGAAAATCCACGCTGATATCCGTTATCTCCGCCGCAAAGCCAAAAATTGCCGATTACCCGTTTACCACACTTGCGCCGAATTTAGGCATCGTCTATTACGCGGAAGGGAAGAGTTTCACGGTTGCGGATATTCCGGGGCTTATCGAAGGCGCGCATCGCGGGAAGGGACTGGGCATTCAATTTCTGCGGCATATCGAACGGACGAAGGTTTTATTGTTCCTCATTGAAGCGACGAGTGTAAACCCAAAGGGAGAATACAAAACCCTTTCACATGAACTCAAGGAATATAACCCGACGCTTGCTAAAAAACCGCGACTTGTCGCCATCACGAAAACCGACCTGCTTGACGCGAAAGCGGTTAAAAAAATAAAGTCGCTCAAGTTTGAAAAGGGCGTTTCCGTGATACCAATTTCCGCCGTCACGAACAATAATATCGCCGAGTTGCTGAAGATAGTGTGGAAGAAGCTATAGCGGAATTTTTCTATGCATCTTGTCGTTTACTCTAACGTATGACTACACGCAGAAAATTCTTAGGCGCGCTCGGCGCGGGCTTGCTTGCACCGGGCACGGTGTTGGCGCAAGACCCGAAATCCAGAACTTCGCGCTGGCTCGGATTTCTCGCCGACCATGATATGGCTGAAGCGCCGTTTCGACCAGAGCCGAAGTCGTGGGATAATTCGACTATCACCGCGGCGTGGATAGGCCACGCAACGGTGCTCATCAATTTTTTCGGTACGAGGATTATCACCGACCCGGTGTTTTCTGAACGCGTGGGAGTCAACCTACTCGGGCTTACCACAGTAGGACCCAAGCGTCTTTTTGCTCCGGCATTACGCGTAGATGAACTACCGCCCATCGATATCATTCTGCTTTCGCACGGGCACATGGATCATTTGGATATTCCGTCCATAGAGCAATTTGACGGCGATATTTCCGTTGTGATGGCGAAAAATACGACTGACATTCTTGAGAACACTCCCCGCAAAACAGTTGTCGAGTTAGACTGGGGAGAGAAAGCTACCGTGCACGGTGTAGAAATTGAAGCGATTGAAGTTCAGCATTTCGGCTGGCGGTTTCCGTGGGAAGACGACCGCTCGAAAGGTTTCTGGCATGGCAGAAGTTACAACGCCTACTTGCTTTCGAAGAACGGGCGCCATATCGTTTTCGGCGGCGATACGGCATACCATGAATATTTCCGGCACATCGGCGAGCGAAACCTTACCGTTGAGCTTGCCATAATGCCCATCGGCACGTACGAGCCGTGGCTTCGCAACCATTGCAATCCGGAACAAGCGGTCGAGATGTCCATGCACATGAATGCGAAAGCCATTCTGCCGATCCACTGGAATACGTTCGTCATGAGCGATGAGCCGGTGGAAGAGCCGCTTGAGCGTTTCAAAACCGCGCTGGCTTCCCAGCCGGAACGTATTGCCTTAGAAGCGATAGGACAAACGTGGGTGATGGAGAACGAGAAGGTGTAAGACTGTAGCGGCACATTGCAATGTGCCGCTACGATGAAACATTTTGCAACTGATTTTTACCTCCCCATCCATTCTCGAAAGCTTGCGGCGTTTTCCTGGCTGATTGTGACTTCTTCTTTTACAACAGGTTTTAACTCCAACAATATCTTGCCTTTCTCAAATGACTTAAACCGTTGAATGGCGTTCACGTGGACGAGGAATTTTCGGTTCACCCGGAAGAACGTGTGCTTGTCTAATTCCGCCTCTAACTCCGCAAGCGGTTTATCCACGATGTATCTGCTTCCCTCCCGATCGACCAGAAAAACCACCTTATGTTCAGTGTAAAAGTAGGCGACATCGTCTGTTTTCACCGAGACGAAGTCAATTCCCTTTTTCACGACGATCCGACTTTTTGCCGCGCCGGCGTGAGAAGAATAATTCCGAGCAAACTCAGCAACGTTTGCGGTAAAGTGTTGCTTCAGGCGCAAGTACTTGTTTAACGCACTTTCGAGTTTTTCTTGCTTAAACGGCTTGAGGAGGTAGTCGATGCTATTGTGCTCTAACGCTTCAAGCAAGTATTCGTCGTATGCGGTCGCGAAAATGACCGGGCAGGTAACGGAGACTTTCTTAAAGACATCGAGCGACAGCCCGTCGGTAAGCTGGATATCGGCGAAGACCAGATCCGGCATTGGGTTGTTGGCAAACCAAGAGACAGATTCCTTAACGCTCCGCAACGGTCCCACAAGCACGGAGAATCCGTCGAATCGCTGGATTCCATGTATTAATTTTTCAGCCGCAGGGCGTTCGTCTTCGATGATAAGGATAGTCATAAAGGTATATCCACGATGAAATAATATCGGTTTCGTGTACCCTTGTTCGCTGTGGGCTTTTCTTACGTTGAGGTCTTCAACAAGGGTAAGCGCACCTCAAAATGCCCATGTTCTTCAGTTTTTGTTATTTCCTTTTCCGTCACAAGCTTATACCGTTCGTTCAGATTTGTTAGCCCGACCTGAGACGAGGGCTTGCGGTGTTGTTTTGGGCGGAGTTCGTTCGAGACGGAAATCGCACCTCCGTTCATTGTTACGCGAACGATGAGCGGGTGCGTGTCGGAAAACTCATTGTGCTTCATCGCATTTTCGACGAGAATTTGCAGGGAAATGGGCAGCAGAAGGTAATCATCTCCTGACGAACCGTTCAAGTCGACTTGTAACGTTAGAGCGTTGCCGAAGCGAATGGTGAGCAATGAAAAATAATTCTCCAGAAATGCGAGCTCTTCTTTTAACAGCACGAGGTTTCGGTCTTTGTTGAAGAGGATGTAGCGGTACACGTCCGCTAAGTTGTCGTTGAACTGTTTAGCTTTTAGAGAATCCTTTTCGATAAGATGAGAGAGCGTATTCAGCGAGTTAAAAATAAAATGCGGATCGATTTGGTTTTTCAGCGCTTCGAGTTCTGCCTCGACTCGCGCTCGCTCCATTTTTTCGCCTTTGAGTTTGTCCGTTTCCCATGACCGGATGAGGAAGACCGTCTCGTAGGTGTGTGTAATGAAGACGACACAAATGACGCAGAGCGCGCTTGCCTTGAAGATGGCGTCCCAATCGGTTGTTGATTGACGTGCAAACTCATACCACAATACTGTCAGTCCAACGGAGATTGGGATGGTATAAAAAATGTTCGAGACGATGAGCGCGATGATTTTCTGCACCGGTTGGTTGAGCCATGAAAATCGGGGCCGCAACCGGAACAGCAAATATCGGTTGCCCTGCCAGATCGCATAGGCGATAACCGTAAAGTAACCGTAGCACAGCCACAGCTCCCACCACGTGTAGAGGCTGTTATTGATCATACCGGTCATGTTAGGGATGACCAGCCCGAAGAACGGCGTTACAATCAGCCTGATTGTCCGGTCGTTCAACTCAATATCGATATTCTCCTCGTACATCTGTTCAAAAGTAACTAAAATCACAGCGTAATAAAAGCATTTAGGTGTGTGATTTTCCCGTTTCAGGCGTCTCATTTCATGTTTCGGCTACTTCGGGGTTGCTTTCGTCGGGTTCGTCGGGTAGATTTGTCCACCACGCAATATTCTACTCATTCATTCTAGAAGGAGAAATAACATGGATATGGGCTCAGCATTTCAAAGCCTCAACTGGCTTGCGGTAATTGCCGCAACGCTTTCGGCATTCATTCTCGGCGGTATCTGGTATTCACCCCTGATGTTTGCGGCGCAGTGGATGAAGGCGGCTGGGATTTCAGAAGAGATGGTAAAACAATCGAACGCCGCAAAGACCTTTGGCGGGGCGTTCGTGTTCACGCTCATCACCGCAATCAATCTGGGGATGTTTCTCGGTCCCGAATCCGACCTCGCTATGGGAATTGCCGCCGGCGCGGCGACGGGTATCGGGTTTGTCTCGACATCTTTCGGCGTCATTTATCTCTTTGAACAACGACCGAAAGGCCATTTATTTGTCAACGCGAGCTACCTTACCGTGTCGTTCATTATCATGGGTGCGATTTTGGGCGCATGGCACTAACTGAACACAGCTTGTAACCGGCTGGCATAACTCCATAACTTTTTTGAGTGATAACAACTATGAAACGTATAACGTTTGCTTTTCTCTATATGTTTGTCTGCACAGTCACAACTGCTCTCGCACAAAACTGGTCGCCTCAAACAGCAGACCTGTTGTTCATGTCGAACAAAGATGGCAACGGAGAAATCTATGTGCAGAGAGGAGGAACGAAAGAATGGGTCAATTTGACAAATAACCCTGTGTCCGACAACTGGCCTGTCTGGTCGCCGGATGGCACGCGTATCGCCTTTCAACGGCGCGATTCTACAAGGTTTGACGTGTGGGTGATGAATGCCGACGGCTCGAACCAAACTCGATTGACGAACGACCCGGATCATGATTACATTCCCTCCTGGTCGCATGATGGCAAGCAGATTACCTTTACCTCTTGGCGCAGAGAACCGGCTGATACGGGACGCGCTCCGCATATTTACATCATGAACACCGATGGTTCAAACCAGCGTCGGCTCGTTGCCGTAACGCTGAATACGTCCGCCGGGGCTGAATGGTCTCCCGACGGCAAGTATATTGTGTATAGCCGGAGAATGCGAGGTGAGGGCGCAGACCTGTTCATAGCGGAAAGCAACGGCAAGAACGAACGCCGGTTGACGGACAGCGATTCGTATTATGGCTCGCCGGTGTTCTCACCCGACGGTTCGAAGCTGGCGTTTTATTTCGATGCCGGATCGAGTGCACAAATTGTCATCATGAATCTCGACGGCTCCGGAAGGAAAGTCTTGGTAGCGGAAGGCTACAATTGGTACCCCAAGTGGTCGCCGGATGGAACGTGGATTACCTACACTGCCTACGCCCCTGGTGAGAACAAACAGGATTTGGACATTTATGCGGTTTCTGTTAATGGAAAAGGAGCGCCGGTACGCATTGCCGTCGGTCCAAGCCGCGAATCCGAGAGCAGTTGGAAACCAACAAGGTAATAAACAGAAAGAGCAATCATGAGAAATTGTTGTGTGTTGTTGTTTGTGTGGTGTATAACGGTACTACCGGTACGCGCACAGTCCGGACCGTTCATATTTGTGTTCTTGAATACGAATCCGGACAAGCCCGAATTGCCGAAGGAACAAGTGGATAGCCTGATGTCCGCTCACCTTGCAAATATCACCCGGCTTGCAACGGAAGGGAAAATCCTC
>DATCJD010000303.1:0-6913 GCA_036507435.1 Bacteroidota bacterium | reverse complement strand
CGGCAATCTCGTGCATCGCCCTTGTGCGTATTTGGATTTCCACCATTTTCCCCGCGGGTCCGACAACCGTGGTATGAATAGACTGGTACCCGTTTTTTTTCGGAATGGATATATAATCTTTAAAGCGTTCGGGGATCGGTTTATAGATCTCGGAAACAACGCCATAGACAATGAAGCAATCGTTGTTGTCTTTCGAGTCAATAATCATCCTCACGGCAAAAAGGTCGTAAATCTCGTCAAGCGGTTTATTCCGTTTGACCATCTTGTTAAAAATGCTGTACAGGTGCTTGGGTCTGCCTTCGATTTCACAGACAAGACCTTCCTGCTTCAGTCGTTTTTCAATCGGACTGATAAATTTCTTGATGTAGTGCTCGCGTTCGCGTCTGCGCGATTTCAATTGGCGGGCGAGTTGAGAATAGTCTTTAGGATAGAGGTACTTGAACGAGAGGTCTTCAAGCTCCCACTTGATTTTGGCGAGACCGAAGCGGTGGGCGAACGGCGCATAAATATCGAGCGTTTCTTTCGCGAGACGTTGTTGTTTATCTGCGGGAAGGTACTCCAGCGTGCGCATATTGTGCAGGCGGTCCGCAAACTTTACGAGCATGACACGGACGTCGCTCACCATGGAGAGGAGGAGCTTGCGGTAGTTTTCCGCCTGCGTTATCTCGTGACTGCGAAAGATATCGGAAATTTTCGTAGCCCCGTCGACGATGTCTGCGATCTCATCGCCAAACTCCGCGCGGATGTCCTTTAACTCAAATTCCGTATCTTCCACGACGTCGTGCAGGAGCGCGCTGGCAACTGAAGCATCGTCGAGGGGAATTTCTTTTGCAACGATCATCGCGACTTCAAACGGGTGGTTGAAGTATAACTCGCCTGACGCGCGCAAGTCGTGCTTATGCGCGGCAACACTCATCTCAAACGCTCGGGTAATCATCTCTTGATTAACCGATTTGAGGTTCGCCTGGCATACCGCCAACAAATCATCCAACTTCTTTTTCAACTGCCCGTTGACCATAAGAATTAGTGTAGCATAAGTTCAGCAAAGTCTTATGCTTATTCAAAATATAACAAATACCGAACGAATTTCAAATGAGGCTACTTCTGACCGGGGAATGTGCCGTTTGACAGTTCCTGCTGAAATCGGTGGGCAAGCGCAAAGTGTTGATTCATTTTTTCCCGTAATCCGTCAGGGTATGGATTCTCTTGCTTGGAGAAAATGATCGCTAGATGCTCACGAACCTGTGTCGTGTCTCTCACTGCTCGCTTCATCAGCACGATATTCACCCTGATCCCGATTTCACTGTACGCGTTCGGGGCTTGAACGCTGAGAATTTCTGCAAGCAAATGTTCGAATGCTTCTTGTGCCTCTCTATATTTATTCTGTCCTTGCAAAGAGCTCGCCAATCCATGCAAAAATGCCCGTTGGTTGGGATACAACTGCAATCCGACGCGGGCGAATGTTTCCGCTTCAGCAAAATTCTGAGCATCAAGGTTGACCCATACGAGGTTACTCAACGCAGGGAACCGTTGGTATCGCCCGTTCTGAACAGTCCTGTGCAAATACTGAATTCCTTTTCCCCGTTCATCCTGAAAAAAAGGAAGCCAATTCAAAAATTCTGTCTTTCGACTTTTCCAGTAATAGTACGTGCCAAGGATCGAATAGCAGTCATAAAAAGTGGAATCGAGTTCCAATGTTTTCTCAATCGCCGATACTGCAGAACGTCCTTTGAAATAACCCGAAACATACTCCCCCCGTTGAATTCTGTCATACGAGTCCATCCCTATCGTGGTACCGAGATAGTAATGGCCCCACGGGGACTGTGGGTCCCGCTCCACCATTTGTTCTGCAAGCGAACGGCTGATTGTTAGTAGTGAATCGAAACTGTCATTCTCCCGAAAGTCTCTGAAGTCCATCGCTTGCGCCTGAATCGCTGCAGCTTGGAAAAGGAACCCTTCGGGAGATTGGGGAAACATGTCCGAGACGCGTTGGAAATGCTCCATCGCCGCGGAATACTCTTGTCGCATGATAAGGTCGGTGCCGCTGACAATCAAAGAATCGAGCGGCTGGGGCAAATGCGGCTGGGTTTGTGGATAAAGAGTCGCCGTGCCCACTAACACAGCAAGCAAGAAAAGCGGGAGAAACTTCACTGTCGGTTATTCCGTCCCGAAGATTCTATCGCCGGCATCGCCAAGACCCGGGAGAATATAGCCGCGATGGTTAAGTTTACGGTCGAGCGAGCAAGCGAATATCTTCACGTCCGGATGGACTTTCGAGAGCGCACGCACGCCTTCCGGCGCGGCGACAAGACTGACGAAGCGGATCCTTTTCGCTCCCTTTCGTTTGAGGTAGGAAATCGCAGCAACACCGCTCCCTCCTGTCGCTAGCATCGGGTCGAGCACGAGCACAAGCGCTTTGTGTAAATTGCGCGGGACTTTAAAATAATAATCTACGGGTTGGAGCGTCTCTTCGTTACGATACAGCCCGATATGCCCGACGCGCGCATCGGGAATCACTTCAACAAACCCGCCCACCAAGCCAAGCCCTGCGCGCAGGATGGGCACAAGCACTACGGGGTGTGCGATGACACTGCCTTTCGTTTTTTCCAACGGAGTTCGAACAGACACCGATCTCATTTGCAAGTCTTGGGTTACCTCATACGCCATCACAATGGATGCACGGCGGAGAATCGCACGGAACATATTACTCGGCGTCCGCTTGTCTCGTAGCAATGTCAGGTCTCGTTTGATAAGGGGGTGACTGATCACCGTAAGATTTTTCATGCTCTACACTTTCTTTGTGAGTTGATTCGCCATAACAAGCACAGGGTCCCAGAGTGGTGCAAAAGGCGGTGTATAAAGAAGGTCAAGACGTGCAATATCGTCAACAGTCATTTTCTGTTGGATTGCGACGCCGAGCACGTCCGCCCGCAATGCCGCTCCCTGTTCACCGTACACATTTGCGCCCAGCAATCGCTTGGACTTTTTATCGGCAATCGCAATGATATGTACCTTTGCATTGCCGGGAAAATAACCGACTTTCGAATTACCGACAATATGTTCTGTCACCACCCGAAACCCTGAAGCGTCCGCCTCTTCTGCGCTGATACCGACCTGCGCTACTTCCAACCGGAATACTTTAACAGCAATTGATCGAATCGCACCTTTGAACGTTGCGCTGCCGCCGGCCGCATTTTCTCCGGCAACCCACGCTTGCCGTGAGGCGATCGTTGCGAGAGGAATATACATCCATTTATTATTTACGATATTCTTCACTTCACAACAGTCACCCGCCGCGTAGATCGTATCAACACTCGTCGCTTGACGCTGGTCGGTAATGATGCCACCGTTGGAACCTAACCGAACGCGCGCTGTTTGCGCAAGTTCCACATTCGGTTCTACTCCCAACGAAAGAACGACTAGGTCGCAGTCGAACTTACCAGTCGTTGCTGTCACTTGCGAAACACGGCTTGATGTATCTACAGTTAGCTCTCTTACGACCGAGCGGGGAATAAACTTGACGCCGTTCGATTCGAGCTCAGCTACAATCGCTTTGCGCGTGTCCTCTTCCAATCCGGACATCGGCAAGTCACCGCGGTGCAGAAGCGTCGTCTTTATCCCGTTGCCGACTAACGCTTCCGCCATCTCCATGCCGATGTAACCGCCGCCGATGATGACTGCGGATTTCTGTTTGCGCTCATCAATATACTTGCGAAGAGCGTATCCCTGTTCCAGCGATTTGACATGGAATACATTGACCGCATCTTCGCCCGAAATCCCCAACCTCCTCGCTTTCGACCCGGTAGCCAATATCAGCTTGCTATAAGAAAATTCTTCTACACGATTGCGCGAGAGATTCCGGACGATAAGCTTCTTTTTCGATTGGACGATTTCCTCGGCTCGATGAAACGTCTTAACTGCAACCCCTTTGACCTGCTCTAACTTCTGCGGAGTATACGCTATTAAACTATCGGGGTTCGTAATCACCTTACCGATATAGTACGGGATTTCACAAATACCATACGAGATATGCTCTCCCTGCTCAAACAATAATACTTCCGCGTTCGGGTTGACACGCTTTGCTTTACTGGCGGCGCTTGGACCCGCCGCGACTCCGCCCACGACAAGAATGCGTTGCTTCATTTTTGCTTGAACACAAGTGAGAGTGGAACGCCCTCAAAGCCGAAATGCTCCCGTAATTTATTCTCAAGGAAACGCTTGTAGGATTCCTGAACCAATTTGGGATGGTTGCAGAAAAATGCAATGAGCGGCGGCTTCGTCCGTAACTGGGTAATGTATTTTATTTTAATTTCTTTCGGCGTGGAAGATTTCGGCGGGTAACGCTTAATATCCGGGAGCATAATGTCGTTCAAATCGCTGGTCTCGATGCGCTTGGAGTGTTCCTCATGGACTTGCTTGGCGAGGTCGACGACTTTAGTTATCCGTTGCTTGTTGTGCGCCGAAATAAAGACAATAGGAAGATAATCATGCATCCCCAATCTGTTACGGATAACTTCCTCGTATGCAAGCGCCGTATTGGTCTCCTTTTCCACCAAGTCCCATTTATTCACGGCAATGACGGTTGCCCGCCGCCGCTGGAGAGCCGATTCAACGATGTGCAGGTCTTGATTGTCTATGCCGCGCTTCGCATCAAATAGAATCACTGCTACGTCGCTTCGCTCGATGCTTTTCAACGTGCGGAGCGCTGTGTAAAACTCCAAACTCTCAAGCATCTGCTTCCGCTTTTTAAGTCCTGCAGTATCGACAAGAATAATTTCTTCGCCGTGGTATTTTAGGAGGGAGTCCACAGGGTCGCGCGTCGTGCCCGGAATATCCGTTACCACATTGCGGGTTTTGCCCAGGAGAGCGTTCACCAGCGAGGATTTGCCTACATTGGGCTTTCCAATAATGGCGATCCGGAGGCGGCTTTCTTCTTTCTGCGACCCGTTTTCGGTAAACGAGGATGTCACTATATCCAAGAAATCGCCGATAAGCCTTCCGCCAAGCGCGGAGATGGCAAACGGTTCGCCCAGTCCTAAAGCGAAGAATTCGTTTTTGTGCAATTCCTGTTTCGCGGAGTCTATCTTATTGACTACGAGGTGAACTTTTTTATCGGTTTTGCGAAGGATGTTGGCGATCTCGCGGTCGAGCTCCAGTACACCGTCATTCGCATCGACAAGAAAGAGCACCAGGTCTGCTTCCTGAATCGCAATTTCCGCTTGCTCGCGGATTGCGCGCTCAATGGCATCCTCCGACTTCGGGATATATCCACCGGTATCAATAATCGTGAAATGCTTGCCCGCCCATTCTGTCTCGGCGTACTTGCGGTCGCGCGTCACGCCGGGGAAATCGTGCACTATCGCCTCTCGCGCCCCAATGAGACGATTAAAGAGCGTTGATTTACCGACGTTCGGCCTGCCTACGATGGCTACAATGTTTGATGACATGTCTACTATGAGGTGAGAAACAATACAAAGTAGCCAATAATGGCTAGAGTATCAATGAAGAGAATGAATGAGTCGCGAAAGGCTGACAGACTTCGGGGAGAAAATCTTCGTCGGGACGGGGGATTCCTCTGTAGGAGTCCCTTCGGGAGAACCACCGGCCTCTTCAACGCGATTTTACTATTTCTGCTTCGTCGGGACGGGGGATTCCTCCGTAGGAGTCCCTTCGGGAGAACCCCAGCACTACAACTTGCTCTCACAACTCCTGTATCGTCGGGACGGGGGGATTCGAACCCCCGGCCTCTTGGTCCCGAACCAAGCGCTCTAGCCGGGCTGAGCTACGTCCCGAAGTGATTTTTTACCGACGTAAAAAATATAGCAAACAAACAGCGAAAATGCAACGAAAGTTTTATCGGTGTGAGTCTTGGAACATCTTTGCGACGCGTTCTGCCAATTGTGAAAAATCCGTTTGAGCATCTACCTTCTCCCACCGTATTCTTGTATCCGCCCGGAACCACGTCAACTGTCTTTTCGCAAATCGGCGTGAGTTGCGCTTCATCAGCTCAAGCGCCTGCTTAAGCGTGGTTTTATCTTCGAGATAATCGAACATCTCTTTATAGCCTACAGTATTCAACGCATTAAGCGACCGCGAAAAACCCTTTTTCGGGAGGCTCTTTACTTCATTAAGAAATCCAAGCTGAAACATGTTATCGACACGCTCGTTAATTCGCCGGTATAATTCCGCCCGATCCCACTCTAAGCCAATTTGCATAAACTCAAATGGCGAATCGAATTTCTGCTCTGCATGAAATTTCGAGAGCGGAATACCCGTAGCGTAATATACTTCTAACGCCCGGACAATGCGCCGGGGCTTAGTCGGATTCATCTTCACAGCAGACTCAGGATCGATGCTTCTCAATTCGGCAAGAAGTGCTTCGCCCCCTTCTCTCGATAACTTTTCCTCCAACTGATTACGCAATTCGGGGTCTTTTCCGAGTCCCTCAAAGAAGCCGTCAACCACTGCCTTCACGTACAAGCCTGAGCCTCCGACGAGAATTGGCATTTTTTTTCTGTTAATAATATCATGAAGAACATCACGCGCCTCATTGCTGAACTGACCCGCATTGTATTCTGCGGTTGGTTCCAAAATATCAATGAAGTGATGCCTGACCGTTCGCATATCGTCTTGCGATGGCTTCGCCGTGCCGATATCAAGATGACGGTACACTTGGCGGGAATCGACAGAAACAATTTCGCCGTTGAGCAACTCAGCAAGAAGCAAGGAAAGCGGGGTTTTACCAGAAGCGGTAGGTCCAACGATAGCAAGTACGCGTGGAGGGGGCATAATAGATTACAGATTAGGTAATAGGGACTTCAGAAAAATAGAGTAAAGATGTCATTCCTGCCGTAGGCATCCCTTCGGGAGAGGAGTGCTTCAACGCGACGAGGAATCGTTCGACTGAGCTCAC
>DATCJD010000302.1:0-11273 GCA_036507435.1 Bacteroidota bacterium | reverse complement strand
GTCGCTCGTCGCGACGTCTTCATCGGAAAGCAGTGTCACACTGTAGCCGACCTGACGCAAGCCCGTCGGCACATCATCGCCGGAGCCGGTAATGTAACCGATATTCGTCCCTTTCAATTTCAGGTCGAGATTCACAAGCTTCCCCTCTGCGGGTGGAAACGTCGTTTGCGGGGGAATGTGGTCGTAGTCCACCGTATGTATTCCCTGCGAGACCACCTTGCCGCCGATCAGTACTTCGAGACGGAACGCGCCGTTCGACATGGATGCCTCTCTCCCGACGGTAAAGCTCACATTCATCTCCTCTCCTTTTCGTTCGAGACGAAACGGAATAGACGAAGGCTTGCTCACCCAGCCGTCCGGCGGGACTAACCTGACTTCTCCGCTCGCGTTCGGTATGCCGCTCCGCAACGTCGCGGAAATCGTTTTCTCGCCCCCATCCCGGAACACGTGAATGCGCTCATGGAGAGTGGCGGCGACCGGCGGCACGATTTCCATCTGGCGATACAGTTCGCCTTCCACCGGGTCAACCCACCGGTACCGGATCGGCACAGTCAATTCTATTCGTTCATTATCAAACTTAAGCGTGACGCGTACGGCAAGCGCCGGAGGATTTTCGGGACGGCTCACCAATAATTGGTCGCTTACAATATAGGAGCCTTCAGGGCGTTCCTGTTGCAACCAGTACGGTTGGGTGTATGGCATGTCCTGCGGGAACTTCATGGTGTTGGATTGATGCCACAGTTTATTGTTCTCCAAAGACTGATTCACGCTCACAGCATTTTCCGAAAAAGGAAACCTGACGCTCTCCACTACGACTGGAACGTCAGATCTTTTGACGATGATAACCGAATCCCGAACCTCAGAACCGGGCGCGGCGGAATAGGTTGCGGCTAACGCATCAACCCATATCCCCGCGCACGCCTTGAGCGCGTTGAGTAACTCCGCTTTCTTTGCTTCCAGCCAGACATTCGATTCAAGTTTTTTCATTGCGCTGTACGCCTGCAACAACAGCGGAACCGACGCCGAAGGCTGTTCCGGCTTGAACGAAGCATACGCCTGCTCGAGTAATCTGCCGACCGGTTCTCCGCCCGGCATTCTCGACCAGGCGAGGTTCACGCCGTCGAACAAGTCGTTCGTCGCTGGCTCTCCTGCTGTGTGCGAAAAATAATGAATTTGTGAGCCGCGCGACTGGCTCGCCCCGAAGCCCTGACTCTTATGCATACTGCGGCTGATGCCGGCAATTTCACTGTAGGACATTCCGAGCAATGAATTATACTCTCCCACGTCAACTTTCAGCAGGCTGTCCGTGTCTAATTGTTGCCTCGTAGGACGGAATGTATTAAAGAGAATCCGTTTCGGTTTCCACGGCTGAACAAACCGAAGCTGTTCGGGAAATTTCGAGGGGTCGCCAGCCGCATGGAACGCTTCCTCGGCAAACACGGCAGACCCGGTATGGTTGCCGTGACCGCCCGCAGTCGGCGAAAATCTCGTCATGATCACATCGGGGCGAAACGAACGAATTACCCACACGACGTCCGAGAGAATTGTATCATGGCCCCAAATCTGTATCGTCTCTTCGGAATTTTTCGAGTAGCCGAAATCAATCGCGCGAGAAAAGAATTGTTCCGCGCCGTCCATCCTGCGCGCGGCAAGTAACTCCTGCGTACGGATAATGCCCATCAGGTCACCCTGTTCGGAGCCGATGAGGTTTTGCCCCCCTTCTCCGCGCGTCATGGAAAGATACGCGGCGCGCACATGCCTGCCCTTCGCCAGGTACGAGAGCAACGCCGTATTCTCGTCGTCCGGATGGGCGGCAACATACAGAGCAGAACCGACGACGGTGAGCTTCTTTAAAGCGAGTTGGATTTCCGAAGAGCTAAGGGCGCGCGGCGATTGTCCGAACATTCCGCCGAACGGCAGTATGGAAAACAGGGCGAGGACAACAAGGTTTCGTATTTTCATAATAGAGAGAACCTTTGGACGATATGAATGGTTCCAAAAAGAAAGCTATAACTGCCGACTCGCATGACGAGGGTGAAATATAGGGGGATGACCGCGAAGGAGCAAGAAGATTCTGACCAAATGCATGAGAAACAGGCTAAAATACAGTTATAGTACTGCAAGTGTTGCCTTGAGAATGGCAACCTTTTGGGGTGCTGAAGCGTCTAATTATATATCCAAAAAGTACGTCCAGCCACACTGTTCCACTATTCTACACTGAATTCCATACAACTCATTTCACCTCAAACGCAAGACCATCTACGATTTCGAAAAGAATGAGCCGGTAGCGCCTGTCTTCGTTGAATAGATTCTGTTAAGGAGTACGCCAAATTATTATCTTTGTGGCGTCAGGAGTTATCTCCTGACGCCATTGGGTTTCGGTCAGGATGCAAGTCCTGACCGCATAAACTTATGTTTGGTGGGACAGGCATTCCTGCCTGTCCGCACGTCAGACAAGTCCCGAAGGGATGGCTTCGCCAAATGTCTGACCTACCAGGTAAAGACACTGCCCAATCATTTTCTCCTCTCCCTTTTCTCGTTTCATTTTCTTATCTTTCCCCTGCGTTATTTCTTACCACACCGCGGAGTACTTCACATGTCAGGCTCGTACAATTTCTTGCTTCATCTCATCGGCTTCGGACTGGTCTCAGCCATCCTCACCGCGAATATTACTATCGAGCGAAAATTACGTAGCGAAACTGATTGGGGGAAGAAGCTCTATATCGGCGGTATCATGAAAACGTTCGGCATGTTCGGTCCTTTCGTAACGGTGATATTGCTGGTAACCGGCATCGGAAACATCCACAACCTCTACATGGGCGCGCCGGAGCCGTGGTACACGCAGGGCTGGCTTGTCACCAAAGTGATTCTTTTTGCCGTCATGGCGACTAACGGACTGGTGACCGCGCCGATTCTTGCAAAAAAACGCATGATGCTTATTAAGGGCTTGAGCGACAGCTCCGCTTCGGCAGGTACGGAATCAACGCTCAAAAAAATGAATACCCAGGTCTCTCTGTTTCTGCTCGTTCAAGTACTGCTTCTCCTGAGTATTCTTTTCCTCTCGGCGTTTGGCACCGGAAAACATCCGGGGGTTATCTAAAGAAAAATAGAATACTCATTGGAGAACTCGTTTTGAAATACTCTCTCTCTATCATTGTTCTTCTTATCCCATTTATTGTCGGCTGTCAGCGGCATATTCCGAAAGAGTCCATGTGGGAAGGGATCGTCGAGCTTCCGGAGAATAAGCTCTTAGCCTTCAGGATGCACGTCGACCTTGCCGCATCGCCCGCGTCCGGTTATTTTCTCGTGGGAGATGAGAAAACGCCGATCCCGGAAATCATTCAGCGCGGCGACTCGCTCATTTTTCTCTTCACCGAGTACGGCGCGGAGATGCGCGCGCAGTGGGACGGCAGTAAACTGCAAGGAACATATTTCCGTTTTCGTTCGGATACGACGACGATGCAATTCAGCGCGCTAACAGCAAGCACAAACATGGTTCCAACCCGCAACGAAACCACAACCGTTCCGCCGGTTGGAAAATATCAAGTGTATTTCTCTACACCGGGTGGAGTAGACAGCGCAACTGTGGCGACATTCTGGGTCAAGGGCGATACGCTATACGGTACGCTCATCGCTCCGGACGGCGACTACGGCTTGCTGGTCGGACAGCAATTCGGCAAGCGCGTACAACTCGGCAGGTTCACCGGCTGGCAGGCAACGATGATTGAGCTCAACCAGAGCTTCGGCAACTGGATCGGGCGGGTATATTTCCGCAAGGAAACGCCGCGCGTGTTTCTCCTTGAACCCCTCCCAACCCTGCCGAAGGAAAAACTCGGCACGCGCAAGACTGCCATGAAAAATCCGCGCTCGCCGTTCGCGTTTTCCGGTATCACCATCGAAGGCGACACGCTCACGCACCGGGATGCGCGGTGGAAAGGCAAGGCGCTCCTCATAGATATTATGGGCACGTGGTGCCATAACTGCATGGACGAAGCGCCCGTGCTTCAGCAATTGTATTCCGAGTTTAAGGACGAAGGGTTAGAGATAATCGGGCTTTCGTTCGAAATTCAAGACGACCTTGAGCTTGCGAAGAAGAATCTTACTATGTACCGCGACCGGTTCGGGATTACCTTCCCCCTGCTCTACTGCGGCACGGTGGACGAGCCGAACGTGCAGGAGCGCATCTTACATCAGGTGACGGATTTCTTCGCCTACCCGACAAGTTTCTTCGTCGGGCGGGACGGCAAAGTGCAGGCGATCCATGTCGGCTTCAAAGGTCCCGGCACCGGCGAGGAATACCAGTATCAGGTGCAGGAATTTTACGAGGCGGTGCGGAAGGTGCTGGGAAAAACTACTGTTACTTCAAAATAATATCACATTTCATACTATGCTCACGTACCAACTCTATATCAACGGACAATTTGTTGACTCCGTCTCGAAGCAAACCTTCGACTCCATCAATCCATTTAATCAGGAAGTCGTGGCGAAAGTGGCGCGGGCAAATGCCGACGACGCCAAACTCGCCATCGCCGCGGCGCGGAAGGCATTCGACGAAGGTCCCTGGCAACGCATGAAACCCGAAGAACGCGCCGCGCTGATTAAAGCGGTGTCGGATAAAATCAACGAGCGGAAGAAAGAACTGACAAAGTTAGAAGTGGACGACTCCGGCTCCACCATCCGCAAGGCGGGCGAGGATGTTTACCTCTCCGCGCGAACGATGAACTATTTTGCCAAGCTCGCGGCACTTGAGCTGACCGAGCCTCTTACAGAACTCAGCAAGCCGGGCTTCAGCCAGAACATGGTCATGCGCGAGCCGGTGGGAGTCGTGGGAGCAATCATCCCGTGGAATTTTCCTCTCAAAATGGCAATATGGAAACTCGGTCCCGCCCTCGCCGCCGGCAATACCGTCGTGCTTAAGCCGTCCGAGCTGACCCCCTGCACGGCGATGGAACTCGCTAAAATTATTCACGAGGTCGGCTTCCCCGCGGGAGTCGTGAACATCGTGCCGGGGTTCGGGAACGAAGTCGGCGAAGAAATTGTGAAGAATCCGATGGTGGATAAAATTTCGTTCACCGGCTCGACCGCCGTCGGCAAGCGCGTGATGGCGCTCGCCGCCGAACATTTGAAGAAAGTCACACTCGAGTGCGGCGGCAAGTCCGCCAACATCGTGCTGGACGACGCCGACCTCGACCTCGCGGTGGACGGCGCAATGTACGCGATCTTCTATCATCAGGGGCAATGCTGTGAGGCGGGCACGCGGCTCTTCCTTCCTAAAAAAATATACGGCGAGTTTGTGGAGAAGCTCGTCGTCAAAACGAAACGCTTAAAGCTCGGCGACCCTAAAGACCCTGCGACCGATTTAGGTCCGGTGATCTCAAAGAAACAACAAGAGCGCGTGCTCGGCTATGTCGCCAAAGGCAAGCAGGAAGGCGCTACTACCGCCACGGGCGGCAACGCGCCCGCAGACCCGTCGCTGGCACAGGGCTTCTTCGTCGAGCCGACGATCTTCACAGGCGTCACCAATAAAATGACCATCGCACAGGAGGAAATCTTCGGTCCCGTTCTGTCCATCATCCAATATGAAACGGACGACGAGGCGGTGGCAATGGCGAACGATTCCATCTACGGCTTGGGCGGCGGCGTGTGGTCGAAGAACAAAGACCGCGCCATGAGCGTCGCCAAGCGATTGCGCACCGGAACCGTGTGGATCAACGAGTGGCATCTCATCAGCGAGAAGGCTCCGTTCGGCGGCTACAAGCAAAGCGGCGTCGGCAGGGAGTTTGGCATTGAGGGATTAAAGGAGTACACTGAAGCGAAACATCTGCACATTGACGAGCTGGGCACGCGCGACAAAAAGCCGTGGTACGATACGGTAGTGCCGAAGTAAGTTTCAAGTTCAAAGTTCCAAGTTTCATGTTGCGAATCCAGAAAGTGTACTAGGTTCTGCCAGAAAGACTTTCATCCGCTTTCTACTTAATACTTTTTACTTTTCACCTTTTACTTTCTACTTTAATTCCCGTATGGACATCCAAAATAAAACCGTATTAGTGTTAGGCGGCTGGGGGCTGGTGGGGTCGGCGATTTGCAGAAGAATCATCGAGCACAAGCCGAAGAAAATCATCGTCACCTCCCTGCTCGAATCCGAGGCGAAGGACGCGGTGGCGACGCTGAGGAAGGAATTTCCGAAAGCCGGGCGCGACTATTTCGTCCCGTGGTGGGGCAACATCTTTGTCCGCCACTCGCTCAAGGACACGCCGCGCAACGAAATTATCGAGCACCGCGCCAAGCGCGAAATGCTGATCGACGATTTGCTCGAAGAACTCTCCGCCCGCGTGCTCGAACGCTCGACCATTTTTCAGATGCTGAGTAAATTCAAGCCGGAGATTGTGATTGACTGCATTAATTCTGCGACGGGCATCGCTTACCAGGATATTTTTCAGTCCGCGCGGGAAGTCCGCAAAGCAATTAAAAGTAAAAAAAGCAACACGAAAAACATCATCGAAACGACTGAGCGTCTTCTGGCGACGCAGTACACCCCCCAGTTAATCCGCCACGTGCAAATCTTTTACCGCTCGATGCAGAAAGTCAAAACGAAAATCTATGTGAAGATCGGCACGAGCGGCACGGGCGGCATGGGATTGAATATCCCCTATACACACAGCGAAGAGCGCCCGTCGAGCGTCCTGCTGAGCAAATCCGCCGTCGCCGGCGCGCACACGATGCTGTTATTCCTCATGGGCAGAACGCCCGACGCGCCGATTACCAAAGAAATTAAACCGACCGCCGCCATCGCGTGGAAACAAATCGGCTACGGCGAAATCAAAAAGGGGGGTAAAGGGATCGAACTGTTCGATTGCCCGCCCGAGCAAGGCATTTCACTGCGAGGAACGCTGAAACTTCGGAACAGCAAAAAAACGTGGACCGAACTGAAACAGCCTCTGCGCTCCGTATATATCGACACGGGCGAGAACGGGATTTTTTCCCGCGCGGAATTCGAAGCGATTGCCACGCCCGGACAAATGCAGTACGTGACGCCGGAAGAAATCGCCGAACACGTCATTTACGAAATCAAGGGCGGCAACACGGGGCACGACGTTATCAACGCGCTCGATAACGCCACGATGGGTCCGACCTACCGCGCGGGCTACCTGTACGAAAGCGCGCTGAAACAACTCAAGTCGCTCGAAGCAAAGCACCATACCCGCAGTATCGCGTTCGAAATCCTCGGTCCCCCGCGGCTTTCTAAGCTCCTCTACGAAGCATATCTGCTTCACTTGACATTCGGCTCGATGAAAGCGGTCGTGAGAGCGACGGCAAAAGACCTCGCTCGAAGGCTTGAAGCGGAAATCAGAAAAAATAAACAATTGCGCTCGCAAATCATTTCCATCGGCATTCCCATTCTGTTATCCGACGGCACGACGTTGCTCCGCGGAGCGGATATGAAAATTCCCCCGTATCGCGGTGAAAACGAACTTCCCATTTCTCGCAAGTCTGTCGACCTCTGGGCGCATGACGGCTGGGTTGACCTGCGCGTGCAGAATCTCGACCGCTGGAAGCGACGTTTCCAAACCATCATAGACGAGGTGACACGAGCCGCGGATACCTCCTCCCGCCATCTCCGAAACAAAGAATTCTGGAATCATTTCGAGGACATTGACCCCGGAAAACTCGCCGGCTGGATTTTCTCAGAGGAAGAACACGGGAAGCGGATGAAAGCGTAGTAATTTTGAATTGCGAATTGAGACCTCTGAAAAAGCCTCAGTATGGTGTCATTCCGAGTTCGCCGCGGCGAACGAGGAATCTCATCGTTATATTTGAACGAAAAAATGAGATTCCTCGTCGCTTTGCTCCTCGGAATGACATCTTAATTCTATTTTTCAGAAGTCTCAATTCGAAATTTTTTTCACTCGTATCTCAGCGCGTCAATCGGGTCGAGATTCGCGGCTTTCCACGCCGGGTACACGCCGAACACAATACCGATGAACGCACACAGGGCGAACCCGATCAGCGCCCAGTCGACGGGAATAATCGGCGGAAATTCAAAGATGAGAGCGGTGACGTTGCCGCCGAGAATCCCCAGCGCAATCCCGACAATCCCGCCAATTTGACACAAGACCACCGCTTCGGCGATAAACTGCAACAGGATCGCATTTTTGCGCGCACCGATGGCTTTCCGCACGCCAATTTCTTTCGTCCTCTCGGTCACGGAGACGAGCATGATGTTCATGATGCCCACCCCCGCCGCGAGCAACGAAATAAAACTAATGAACCCGATCCCGATTTTCACGTAAAACGTAAACTCGTTGAACTGTTGAATGAGCGACTCGTTCGAAAAAATCGAGAAATCGTCCTCGCCGCCCGGTTCGACTTTACGGGCCAGCCGGAGTATAAAACGGGCTTCCTCCACCGCATCCTCGAATTGCTCCGGCGTTTTGGACTTCACCATGATATTCAACGAGCGGTCCCTGCCGAAATTCGTTAAGAAGGTCGTCAACGGAATTACGACAAAATTATCCTGATTCCCTCCGAGAGACGTCCCTCTCGATTCCAACAATCCGATCACATGATAATTCACGCCGTCAATGCGCACCTCGGAGCCGAGAGCGTTGCCGCGAGGGAATAATGTTTCTATTACATTGTTGCCCAGAATAATAACCGCGCTCGCACGCTGTACTTCACTATCCGTAAACGTCCTTCCCTCTTTGATGCTCCAGTTGTTCGTGTGCAAACCGTCCGGCGTCTCTCCGGCAACACCGATGTTGGGATTGGTTTTTTCTCCGCCGCTTTGCACGATCCGCCCGCCACGCCATCCTTCTATCCCGATATACTCCGCCTGCGTCATCCGTTCTTCGACCTGAAGCGCCTGCTCGTAGGTAATGTCTTTGCGCTGGCGTAGTTTTGCCCATTCCGAACGGTTACCCGTGCGGATGGCAGGCATTCGCTGGATCTGAAACGTGTGCGCGCCGAGGTCGCTCAAGCCCGTCTCGATGCTGTTCTGCAAAACTCGCACCGCCGTCATCACGCCGATAATGGAGAACACGCCGACGACAATACCGAGCAGAGTCAACGTCGAACGAAGTTTGTTCGCTTTGATGGCTCCCAACGCGATCGAAAGTATTTCTGGAAAGTTCATGATTATTCGTACCGCAGAGCGTCTATAGGGTCGAGATTCGCGGCTTTCCATGCGGGATAAACGCCGAAGGCTATGCCGATGAACGCACACAGCACAAATCCGAAAAACGCCCAATCGACAGGAAAAATAGCGGGCACTTCAAACATGAGCGCTATCAGGTTGCCGCCGAGAATGCCGAGGGCAATGCCGATCAAGCCGCCGATCTGGCAGAGGACAACCGCTTCGGCGATGAACTGCATCAGGATCGCGCTTTTGCGCGCGCCGATGGCTTTGCGGATACCGATTTCCTTCGTCCGCTCCGTCACGGAAACAAGCATGATGTTCATGATCCCGACGCCTGCCGCCAAGAGAGAAATAAAACTGATAAATCCGATACCTAATTTTACATAATAGGTAAAGTTGTTGAAATTCTCAATCAGCGAATCGTTGGAGAAAATGGAAAAATTGTCTTCTTCGCCCGGGTCGACTTTTCGTGCCGCCCGTAAAATAAACCGCGCTTCTTCAACCGCGTCGTCGTACACGTCCGGACCCTTCGCACGGATCATGATATTGACCGTGCGGTCTTTCCCGTACTGGTTCAGCAACAGCGTCAGCGGTATAACGACAAAGTTATCCTGGTTGCCGCCCATCGAGGAACCTTTGTTTTCCGTGGTCCCGATAACAGTGTACCGGTGCCCGTCCACTTTGACCACCGAGCCGACCGCACCTCCGCGGGGAAAAATCTTTTCGACGACGTTCGCCCCAAGCACGATGACACTCCGGCTGTGGTGCACGTCGTCATTCGTTATTGACCGCCCGTCCTTGATCGTCCAGTTATTCGTAGGAAATCCCTGCGGCGTCTCGCCGTAGAACGTCACAACCGGATTCGTCTTCTCTCCGCCTGGGGCGGCGACAATTTTGCCTTGTTCAAACGCTTCGATGCCGATATACTCGGCAAGGGTCATTTTCTCTTCTACCTGAAGCGCCTGTTCGTACGAAATATGCGGCCTGTTGCGGATGCGAGCCCATTCCTTCTGGCTCATATTCACCATGCGCGGAAATTTTTCCATCTGGAACGTATGCGCGCCTAAGACGCTCAAGCCGCCTTCAATGCTGTTCTGCAATACTCCGACAGCCGTCATCACGCCGATAATGGAGAAGACGCCGACGACGATGCCGAGCAGTGTCAGGGTGGAGCGCAATTTGTTCGCGCGAATAGCGGCAAGCGCGATGGAAAGAACTTCCCGGAAATCCATATGCTATTCGTACCTCAAGGCGTCGACCGGGTCAAGACGCGAAGCCCGGTATGCCGGCAGAAAACCGGAAATAATGCCCACGAGCACCGAGACGAACAGCGCGATAACCACCACGCTGATGGGCATTGACGTCGGCATCACCTGGTCGATAATCAGGCTCAGCGGAAATGCGATGACAATCCCGATCATCCCGCCGAGAAGACAAATGCTCGCCGCCTCGATAAGGAATTGGAGCAGGATACTCCTGCGCGGCGCGCCGATCGCTTTACGTATGCCGATCTCTTTCGTCCGCTCCGTGACCGAAACGAACATGATGTTCATAATCCCGATACCGCCCACGAACAGCGACAGTCCGGTGATAAATAACCCGACGGCGGCAATCACGCCACCGATGGCGTTGAATGTCTGGATAAGCAATTCTTGCTGGTTGATGGCGAAATCATCTTTTCCGCCCGGTTCGATGCGGCGCGCTTTACGCATAATCCCGCGAAGTTCTTCCTTCGTATTTTCTAGGTCTTCGAGGCTGGCGGCTTTCACCCAAATATCCACGCCACTGCGGAACGACCGGAATTCCCGGAAGAAACGAAAGATAGGAACATACACGCGCGTGTCCATCGTCTGGCCGAACATGCTTCCCTGCTTCTCAAGCACTCCGACTATGCGGTATGGATGACTGCCGAGTTTGACGGATTTCATGATCGGGTTTTCGTTCGGAAACAAATTTTCCGCGATATCCGAACCGATCACACAGACCGGCCTTCCGCCGCTCACTTCGAGCGCGGTCATAAACCTGCCGAGTGTGAGACTCGTGCCGACCGTTTCGATAAATTCCTCGTCGGTCCCGACGACAATCGCGCCCTCAACAACTTTGGGCCCGTACTTCACGTTGGTGAGCGTACCGCTGA
>DATCJD010000301.1:0-4990 GCA_036507435.1 Bacteroidota bacterium | reverse complement strand
AGATAAATATCGCCGACATTACGGTCTTTGCCGGGTGTTTCGACGAACAGCTCTGCGAGCCGTCCGTCTTCAAGAATGGCGATACGGTGTTCGTTCGCCGTGGAGTTGATGATAATTTCTTTTTTCATAGCGATACATGTTCCACCAGAGCCGCTGAGAGTGTAAGAGGTGTAACAGCGCTTCGAGACGAACCGGAACATGTCCCCCCGGGCGCATGGGCGCTCCGCAAGGTGTGGACACTCGTAGTGGTAATGTTGCCGGACGACCAAAGCGATATCCCGAAGGGAAAAGCCTTATCGGAAGAAGTCCTATTAGGACACGGCCGATACAAGCCTGCACTCCCCTTACGGGTACGTCCCAGAGACGTACAGCGATGGCAATCAATATATGTGTGATAAAAAACTGCATGTGAGTTAGACCGGTGTTCGTTCACCTTGCGTGACGCGCCCCGGGATGCGCCGAGAGACTTGGTCCGCCTCCGGCGGACACGCTCTGAAATATAAAGAGGTCAAGCTACCCTGCGTCGCACAAAACTTTTTGCTGACCGTTGCTTCCTTCCGGACCTGGCGGGGTTGGGCAACGTTCTGTCGCGCAGGACTTGACCTCAGATGAAAAACTTACTAGTACCAAAAACACTCTCCGAATTACTGCAACACTTTGTTTGCGAATTAGTCAGTTGGTTCATTACGAGTAATAAACCAAGTAGCTAATTTAGATTTATGAAAAATTCTCAGAATAATGTCATCCCGAGCGAAGTGAGGGATCTCACCCTTGAATTTGAACAGAACAACGAGATTCCTCGTCGCGTTGCCTGCCTGCCGGCAGGCAGGCTTCTCGGAATGACATCTTAATTCTATTTTTCAAAAGTCTCTAATTAATAAATCTTCCGTGGAACTGATCGGGATCTCCCGTTGGGACTCCCATGGAGGAACCGACGACCTTCCCGTCCAAGTTCATCGGACAGGACGCTCTCCCAACTCCATCTTCAGTGGAGCTGATCGGGATCGAACCGACGACCTCTTCGTTGCGAACGAAGCGCTCTCCCAACTGAGCTACAGCCCCGTGCTCCTATGAATAAGATAACGATATTCCTCATAAAAAACAACGCTTCAGTAAGTTGCTTGGAAGAAGACGTTCAAGCAATATGTCGAAGTTCCTGTCATATACCAACAATTGAATCTCCCCTAACTTTTCCCTATGATAGTTCCGAACTTCACAGGAGAAGACCGTGTCCTCTACACCAACCGATACATTGTTCGACGAATACATGGAGATCGTCCGGAGGCTTCGGAAGGAATGTCCGTGGGATAAAGAGCAAACGCATCAATCCCTACGCCCGGCTCTTATCGAGGAAGCGTACGAGGTGGTTGAATCCATAGACCACAATAATATGCCGGAACTGAAATCCGAGCTTGGCGATTTGCTCGTGCATGTGGCGATGCATTCCGTCATGGCGGAAGAAACCAATGCATTCACCATCGAGGATGTTGTGCAGTCCTCGAAAGAAAAACTCGTCCGGCGGCACCCGCATATCTTCGGCGATACGAAAGTAAGCGGCGCGCAGGAGGTCAAAGCGAATTGGGAAAAGCTCAAGATGGCTGAAGGCAGAACGTCTATGATTCAAGGCGTGCCGAAAGAACTCCCCGCTTTACTGAGGGCATATAGACTGCAAGAAAAAGCGTCAAAAGTCGGGTTTGACTGGAAAGAGAAAAGCCATGTCTGGGAGAAGGTGAAGGAAGAGATCCGCGAGTTAGGCGAAGCGGAGCAATCCGGCAATGCGGCGCACGTGGAAGACGAACTCGGGGACTTGCTCTTTGCCCTCGTCAACTACTCACGCTTTCTGCATGTGAATCCGGAAATCGCGCTCCGCAAATCCATAGAGAAATTTACGAAACGATTCCACGGGATAGAACAGGAACTACAAGCGCAAGGAAAGAAAATCGAAGAGACAACGCTTGAGGAAATGGACGAGATTTGGAACCGGCATAAGTCTCAAGTCCAAAGTTCAAAGTGAAAAGTGAAAAGTTTAAGTCCGACATCGCTTCTAACTTGAGACTTGAAACCTGAGACTTTAGACTTACTGGCTTCCGTTCGTGTGGAACTTATCGTACGCTTCTATAATATCCCTCACCAACCTGTGTCGAACGACGTCGTTCTTATCCAGATAGACGAACGAGACGCCCTGAATCTTCTTTAACACATCCTGAATTTGAATCAATCCCGATGTTGTTTTCTGCGGCAAATCCACCTGCGTCACGTCGCCCGTGATGACGGCGCGGGAATGCACGCCCAAGCGCGTGAGGAACATTTTCATCTGCAACGCCGAGGCATTTTGCGCTTCATCGAGAATGACGAATGAATTATGCAACGTCCGCCCGCGCATGTACGCCAGCGGGACAATTTCGATGATGTTCTTCTCCATGTAACTGCGGAGTTTTTCCGCCGTCAGCATGTCGTCCAGCGCGTCGTACAGCGGCCTGAGATACGGGTCAACCTTCTCGCGAAAATCCCCCGGCAAGAAGCCTAAACTTTCCCCAGCTTCCACCACCGGACGGGAGAGGACAATTTTTGTCACATCGCGGTTCTTGAGCGCGGCGACAGCCATCGCAACGGCAAGATACGTTTTACCCGTTCCGGCAGGACCGATTGCAAACACAATATCGTTTTTGACAACCTGAGCGATGTAGTGTTTTTGTCCGGGCGTGCGCGCTTTGATGCCGCCGACCTTCGTGAAGAGAATCGCCGCGTCGGAATCCTCTGCGAGGCTCTCCGCGGGTAGCTCCGGCGTCGAGCCGTTGACCGTCACAAGGTCGATGACGGTCTCGACGTCGTTCGGCGTCAGGTTGCCGTTCTTGTTGAGAATGTAAAGAAGCTCGTTAAAGATTTTTTCGATCTTTGCGACTTCAACCTGCGAGCCGCGCACCGTGATTTGTTCTCCGCGCACCGCTATCGTCGCATCGAACCGGTCTTCTATCAACTGCAAATGCACATCGTTATAGCCGAGGAGATGGACGGTGTCCACTCCGGCTACGGTCAGTTTTTTTTCTGCCAAGAAACGGTATCCTCCTTATGTGGCTTCAAACTTTTTTTGGGATGATTTCCCGCACATCTCTTACAATAAATTCTGTTTTCTTTGTTCCCCTCCTTACTCAAGGAGGGGTCAGGGGTGGTTAGCTGTATTGATTTTTTGAATGCTCTTGCAAGCTATTAATGTTACACCACCCCTTAGTCCCCTCCTCTTGGAGGAGGGGAAAGAACAATTTGTAGAGAGTCAGAACACTTTAAGCTCTTCACGCTTGATTAAAGACGAAACGCCCTCACACCGCGCGAGGCGGGAAGGGCGTTCATCAAAAAACGAAACATCGTGCTTCATGTACCGGGGAAACGTTGTGCGCGTCCTCCTGAGATTAGTCCATCTGCGTCTGGCCGGATTGCTTTCTCTGCCAGTAGCCACGCGTGGCGGCTTTCTCGTCCGCCGTCAATTCCGCTTTCGCGGGAATGTTCAACTTCTGACCCGGATGAATGACATCCGGATTCTTGATCTGGTCGCGGTTGCCCTGCCAGATTTTAGGCCAGAGGAACGCGTTATCATACACTGTCGGTTTCTTGGCGATATTCCACAAGCAATCACGGTCTTTCGACCATGTGCCGACGGTATAGGTGTTCGCCATGGACGATTCAATCGACCTGCGCAAGCCGTTCAACCGGTTCTGCTGGTTTTCGAGGCGGTCGTAGTACTTCGGGATTGCGCTCAGCTTATTTTTCTTTGCATTGCTAATGGATGTTTGGACGTCGTCGAGTTCAGAGCGTCGACTCCAGAGATCCTGGTTCGAGAGACGCGCAAGCTCGTCGAGCTTCGCGTCGATGCGTCCGAGTTCGGCTTCAAACGCCTGCGCGGATTCTTTTGTCGCGCCGACCATCGAGAGGATCTCGTCCTCGCATTTGTTCAACGCCGCGAGCTGATCCGCGTCTTGTTTCTTCAAATTGTCCACTTCTGTTTGCAAAGCGGAAAGCCTGCTGTTGAGCTGGTCTCGCTTTGCCGTCAACTCCTGCATTTGCTGCTGCCACTCGTCTTTCGACATCTCTTGAGCAACGGCAGTGACTGCAAAGGCGCAGGCGAGGACGACAATCATACGAATACGGTTATGCAACTTCATGGTCTTGGTCTCCTTACCGATTGGTCGCTTATTGCATGGACTTGAGGCGCTGTTCTACGAGCGCTTTATCTTTTGCGCACTGGTCAATCATTGCAGTCTTCTCCGCAATCGATCTCGTCAGTGACGCTTTTTCCGATTCAAGCGCGGAAATCCGGCTTTCCAGCGAGGAAATTTCCGACTTCAACGCTTCCAACTGCTGTAGTTCTTCGGCGCTGGGTTTACTGGAACACCCGGACAACACCGCCGCCATCAAGCTTCCGGCGATGAGGATCACTCCTACAGATTTCTTCATGTCCGCTTCTCCTCTAAAAAATGATTTGAAACGATACCGCAAATTATCAACGTTATACTGACTGTATGATAAAGATTCGAGAAAAGAAAGTCAAGTGAAATCGCTCATTCATATAGGCTTTTTTTGCTCTGAGTGTAGCTTTGTTACGCATCCTGCGGGTAAGAGTTTCACACCAGCCCCCGCTCGGCAAAGCTTGTGAACTTCGACCCTGCAATAATAATGTGGTCGTGAACAGGAATCTGCAGAATCTTTCCGGCTTCCACCAACTGCTTTGTCATAGCGATATCTTCCTGGCTCGGTTCCGGGTTGCCGCTCGGGTGGTTGTGGACAAAAATCACGCTCGCCGCCTTTTCCCTGATCGCATGGTGAAAACACTCGCGCGGGTGCGCAAGCGACGCGCTGAGCGTGCCGCTGGAGACGCGCGATTCCTGCTGGAGTTCGTTCGCCGCGTTCAACACTATTACCCAAAACTCCTCGTGCTTCAGGTCGCGCAGTTTGGGACCGTACCGCGCCGCAACGTCCGAGGGACTGCGGAAGATCG
>DATCJD010000300.1:0-21157 GCA_036507435.1 Bacteroidota bacterium | reverse complement strand
GTAGCCGTTACAGTTGTAACGCCGAGCGTTTGGTCGCCGCTCTTACGGAGCGTCCCGGCGAGTGTCGTCAAGTTTGTGATGGTGCTGGCGGCTGTTGTGCTCTGGAAATCAACAGTTTTTCCCGACGCGACATCGGCAAGCGTACCAAAAGCGCCAGTTGTCGTGATGTTGAAATTCTCGTTGACCGTTACAGAACCTGCGCCGGTATGGCTGACGGTTGCGGAACTCACGGAACCGCCTGTACCCGCGGGAACGGTAAAGTCCGCGTCCCCGGAAAGTTGGAGTGTTCCGTATGCCGTGCTTAATCCGGCGGCGCCCCTTGTCAGTATCGTCTGAGCTGTTGCGTTGGTGTAATTCACCGTGCCGCCGCTCAGCGTAAGGGCTGATGTACTCGCGGCGTCGTAGGTTGCCGTGCCGCCGAGTGTCAGAGTGTTTGCTCCGAGGTCGAAGCCGTTTCCACCCGCCGTATAGGCGTTCGAGGCGAAGCCGACGCGCAGAGCATCAACGACAGATGTGTTGACGTCCACCGTTGTTTCCCGGCTCCCAATGACATCGAGGCTCGTGAAACTGATACTGGTACCGCCGTCAATACTATGCGATCCGGCGGTGGTTCCTATCAACCGGATAGCTCCGGTCCCGGTCACAGAAACGGCCCCGGCGGTATTGTTTACCACATCTCGATTTACCGAAATGGTTCCGTTGTTCACAACGTTGCCGTTGAGAATTAAGTCCTGACTCAGAGCAATGCCTGTTGTCAAGACAGCGCAGAGGAAAAACACAGCGGCACGCGCCATGTTCCTCCCAAGTGTGTGTATGTGTTGCATGACTGCACTCCTTATTGTAGAAAATATGAATTCAATTGACTTCTTCATGACGATTCTGTACTTCTTGTTTCTGAATCATGTAAGCGTTTCACTGTAACCTTGTTGTCCACGCAAGAGAACCGAATGCTCAATTCGGGACTTGAAGGACAACCGTAGTATTCTTAGGGCGGATGTTGAGAGGGCTTCTGCATGTTCGTCTCCTTTCCTTTTCGTTGATACATGGGTGTGAACAGTACTGACATCGAATGATTAATTTCCTACAGTAATAGCTCCATCGTTTGTAAATCCGGTCGTGACTGTTAACGCGCCGCCGATCTGAAGAACTCCCGTCGACGCGACGTACACTGTTGCACCGGAATTCACCGTGAAATTTCCGCTAAACGTGATTGTGCCGTCTACCGTTTTTGTCCCGCTATTGCTAAAGAGAATGTTGGTATAGGATAGAGTGGCAACCGTCTGAGCGCCGGCGCCTGTATACTCTACCGTTCCATTGAGCGTATTCGTCGTAAAATCTGCCGGGAAATTACTGCCGGTCAGCCCGCCGCTCGAACCGCCGAGGGAAAGTGTCGCACCCGTACTCACCAAGAGTGTTCCGCCCGATGTTGTGCGGTTTGCGGTGAATGTACCAAGGGAGAATGTTCCGGCGCTCACGGTGAGGTCGCCGGAAGGCGACGTGGAAGCCGAGAGCGTGACGCCAGAGGCATTGCTGAGTGTCAAATGATTAACTGTTGCCGGCAAGCCGTTGCCCGTAACCTGAGCCGATGCGCCGTTGTAGACATAACTGGCGCCTGTACTGAACGTACGCGTTCCCGTAACCTGAATATTCCCCGTTGCGCCGGACGATGTAATCCCATCGGCAGAACCGATACCGAGCGTACCGCCTGTGGCGAGTTCAAAACTCCCGTCGCCGCTGATGGTAAATATGTCGGTATTGAGAGTTCCTGTCGCATCGACCGTGATCTGGTCGAGATTCGTGAGGTTAATGTCAAGCGTTACCGCATCGTTATCGCCAATGATCGCAATATCTCCGGCGGAGCTTCCCGGCACACGTGCAGCGGCAGAACCGGCATGCCCGGTTGTTGACCACGTATTGACGTCATCCCAATCGCCTGAGGCTCTGCTGTAGAAAGTCGGAGTAGCGGTGGCTGGAGTGAATCGCTTTCGGCTGTTCGGCTGAATAGCCGTACCGCCGATGTCGGTAACATTATTCACCACCAAGGTATCCTCAACGCCTTCGGTGAGGGCAGGGCTGACAGTTAGATGGACAATGGAAAAATCAGTTGCATCACGAGTTGCAGACGTGACGCTTATGGCAGGACCGCTCGAAGGCAGTACCGTATAGTTCGAAGATGTTTCGGCTGTGGTTTGATTAACGTCTTCACTGAACGTGACATCCACCTGTGTCAACGTTGAAGCGACAACGCTGGCGATGTACGGATTCCCAGTGTTGAATGTTCCGGTGATATCACCTTCTACAGAAAGAGACCCTTGAAAATCTACCGTCGAACCGCCCTCAACAGTGAGGTCGTTCTCGACTGAGACATCATCTTCAAAAGTGACGGTCGCGTCCGGATTATCAATGATAAGGTCATAGAAGGTGATGTCTCCGCTGAATGTTTGGTCTCCGGTTCCGTCAACGATGACAGTTCCGGTGCCGGCATCGAACGAGGAGCCGGGGTTATTTGTCCACGATGAGCCTTTCAAGTCAATAATGCCGTTGCCCGCTAAAATATCACCGCCGTTGTTGACCTGGAAGTTCCCATGGAAGATCATTTGGTTTGGAGGAGAGCAATTTCCTAAGTCAACCGTCCCACCGTTGACAACCATGAGTGTTCCGTAGATATCCAGAACGCCCCCGCAAGACTCCCACTCAAGATACCCGCCATTATTTACAGTGATGTTGAATGTGGTTGCGCCTGTCGTCGGTACTTGGGGTCGGAATGTTGCCGAACCAATGGTAACATTTGTGGTCGAATCCGGAACACCATTCGACCAATTGGAGGAGTTATTCCAGTCGTTGCTTACCGTGCCGTTCCAGCTTGTGTTTTGCGCGCTTGCTGATTGAGCCGTCGCAAACATCAATAGTACTGTGAGAAAGGATATGTGAGAGATTCGGTTCAAGTGAAGGTTAAACTGTTTTCGAAATACTATGAGGCATGAAGGTATTGATTCATTTTGTCAATGAATGAGTTGTTAAGTCGTACTACTGATAACACAGGCGCAGGACTGCTTCTTCACAAATACTAAGCATGAACAATCCATTCGCGCGATTCTTACCCATAACCTTTTAATGTACTAATAATGTATATCATGATTGAGCAGGACGGGAGAAAAAGTGACCTACAGCATATATATAAGTGACAATGATTCAGGTGGGTATTATAAAAAATACGAATATATTAGAAAATTGGATGGAATTTACACTGTATGTTCTAATGTTAGACAAACATGCTAGCCTTAGTGATAATACTGTTGGTGGTTAGGGTGGGAAAAAAACAGTAATTATTTTTTAAGTCTCAAATTTTATTAAGGCTTTGGCAGGCCCTCTGTTTTCAACACAAAAGCCCTCAAGTACAAATGGGCTTTTTCACTTTGAGCCAAGCTCCTTGGGCAAAAGCACCCGCCTGTTTCGCTAACCGGCGGGGAAAAATCACCACCCGTTCAACGGTGGTGATTGATTCATGTACTCTCATCCATCTGTTTTATCGAGCAGACAGTCTGAATACAATAAAGTGCGTAGATATTCCCACAAATAACAGCTTACCTTGCTTGTCCTCGCTTTTCTGGGTATATTTCTTGTCTAATACCGTGTAATTTCTGCACAAGAAAGGCACGCTTTTGGTTACGTTTTCCGTTAAAAGACTACAAGAACTATTCGAAAAACTAAAGGGTAAACGGATTGCCGTTGTGGGTGATCTGATGCTTGACCGGTATTATTGGGGGGCGATTACGCGCATTTCTCCTGAAGCTCCCGTTCCAGTCGTAGAAGTGGGGTCTGAATCAACTCGTTTGGGCGGTGCCGCAAATGTTGCCAATAATATTGCATCACTTGGAGGCATCCCGGTATTGATTGGCGTTGTCGGGAATGATTCCAGCGGGAACGAGTTACGAACGCTTATCGGTAAAAGCGGTTTTCCGGATAACGGGGTAGTTGTAGATTCAGCGAGGCCCACGACTGTCAAAACCCGCGTTATCGCACACAACCAGCACGTTGTCCGTATTGACCAGGAAGTGAAGGAAGAGGTAAACGGGACCGTTCAATCCAAAATAGTTGATTCGTTGCGGAAGTCCATCGGCTCTCTCGACGGCGTTATCTTAGAAGATTACAATAAAGGTGTACTCACGAAGAAACTCATTCCTGAAATCATTGCTCTTGCCCGTGCCAACAATACAATTATTACAGTTGACCCAAAGGTGAACAATTTTTTTGAGTATAAAAATGTCACGGTATTTAAGCCGAACCGCAAAGAGACCGAAGAAGCCCTGGGCAGACGTGTAACAGACCAAGCGTCCGTAGCACAAGCGTGCCGCCAAATGGTGGAACGATTGGAAGCTGAAAATGTGTTGTTGACTTTAGGCGAAGAGGGGATGTCGTTGTTCGAGAGGACGGGGACGATGACCCACGTGCCCACACGCGCTCTCATGGTTGCAGACGTCTCCGGCGCAGGTGATACAGTTATTTCAACACTGACCATGGTGCTCGCCGCCGGGGGAACAGCGCAGGAGGCATCGGCGTTGGCGAATTTTGCAGGCGGTATTGTCTGCGGGGAAGTGGGAATCGTGCCGGTCGAACGTGAGACGTTATACAACGTAGTGAGAGACCATGGACACCAAGCGGCGGGAGGGCACTGATGGGACGTGTTGTCTCTCGCGATGAATTAATTGTGCTCCGCGGCAGTCTGAAGGAACAGCGCAAGAGCGTTGTGTTCACCAACGGCGTGTTCGACATATTGCACCGGGGACATGTCGAATATTTACAAAAAGCAAAAGCCCTTGGAGACGTGCTGATGGTCGGCATGAATACCGATGCATCCGTCAAGAAAATAAAAGATAACGGTCGCCCCATTGTCACGGAACAAGATCGCGCTCACGTGCTTGCCGCTCTCGCTGTGGTCGATTACGTATGCTTGTTTCCAGAGGAAACGCCGTATGAATTGCTTCGTGCCCTTGTTCCCGATGTTCTCGTGAAAGGGGCAGATTGGCCTGTCGAGGCGGTAGTGGGGAAAGACATTGTGGAGCAGGCAGGCGGCTCCGTTCAAACCATTGAGTTCCTTCCTCAGCGTTCTACAACGAACATTATCAACATCATCAAAGAGCGGTTTTCTTCCTAAATTTGGGGTTATTGCAGTGCGTCGTTTTCTTCGAGCCACATATTACTTCGCAGGGACAGTCTTCTTTCTTGGTATTGCAGTTGCTGGTTTGACGCAAACGAAGACCTTCCGCGAATATCTCCACGGCAGGGTAACCGAGCTTCTTTCGCAGGAGCTTCACGCCGAGGTACGCCTCGGTTCCTTGGAAGGAAATCTGGCGACGGGGCTCCGTGTTGACAATGTCACACTGAGCGAATCCGGTCAACAGTTCTTTCATGCGGACAGGCTCGAAGCGACGTACGAGCCGATAGGCATACTCTTAGAGAGAATCACGTTCTCCAATATTCGACTGACCAATCCCCGCATCCGGTTCCTGCGTTCCCGGGACGGCACGTGGAATGTAGACCGCATCTTTCCTGCCTCTCAGCCGGATTCCCTGCAACAGAAACCGTCGGGGAGAGTCGTGAATCTCAGGAACGTACAGCTTGAAAATGCAGAATTCATCCTTGTCGATTCTCTGAAGATGCAGTCGTATGATTCGCTCGTTGCGCACGGAATGCCTGTTGCCGTAGGCGACTATCCGACGCTTGCCGTTCGTGGCATGAAGCTCAATGCCTCAGCGCGCATTGCTTCTCAACTTCTTCACGTCACAGTTCAGCATCTCTCGTTTGTTTCAGAACAACCCGACTTTGTTCTTTCGCGTCTCAGCGGAGAATTCGAGCTTAATTCATCTGCGGCAACCGTACGGAACTTAGCTGTTGAAACTTCTGAATCGAAATTTACGGCGGATGCAAGTATTCAGCAAGTTGACCTCGCCGCGATTTTCAACGTGAACGAATTGGAACAAAAGCCCGTGCGGGCAAATATTTCGCTGAACCGATTAAGCCTAGCTGAATTGAGACGGTTTTTCCCATCTGCGCTCAAGGTTCTGGATAAAGATGTTGCCGTACAGGCAACAATCGCCGGCACGTTCGACAAATTACAAATTGAACAAGTCAGCGTGCGTACGCCGCGTTCGTTTGTCAACATCGAGGGTAGCGTGATGAATCTTCACCGCCCTGAGGCATTGGAGATGGACCTTGTTGCGGTGAACAATACGTTAGACCCAGCAGAATTTCCCCAATATCTTCCGAGCGTCGAGCTACCGAATATGACGGGAATGGGTGTGCTTGAATACAACGCGCGATTTACGGGCACGCCTACTGCTTTTACTGTTCGCTTCGAAGGCAAGAGTGATGCCGGCAGTCTTATTGCTGACGGGTCGGTCGAGATGAAACATGATTCAATGTCCTATGATGCACGAGTGACGACGTCCGGTTTGAACCTTGGCGCAATGCTGGGCGATGATGCCTTAACAAGCAGTTTCTATACTCATGTTGCAGTAACGGGAACAGGTACCGACCTGCAATCAATGACAGCCACCGCTCGTATCGAGCTTGACTCATCGGAATTTCGCGGTATCCCGCTCGGTCCTTCGACCGTGACGGCGAGCGTTGGTCAAAGGATGTTGCAGGCGCACTCGAAGTTCACTTCCGGGAAAACAACGATTGACCTTTCGGGAACGGCGCGATTTCAAAGGGAAACCATCTCAAACTATGAGCTGAAAGGAACGATTTCATCACTCGATCTTGCCCCGATACTCAATAACGAACACTACGCCAGCGACCTTTCTTTCGGCATAGATCTCAAAGGGAAGGGGACGACATTGGGCGATATGCAGTCGAAACTCAATCTGGCATTCGCCTCTTCCGTGTTTAGCGGGCAATCGTTTGAAGACAGTCAAGTTGAGGTCGAGCTTGATGCGCTTGACCCGGTACGGCAATCATTCCATCTCTCGTCTGATATCGCCGACATTGACATTGAAGGGCGGTTCCAACTCGATTCGTTTATCGCAACCCTCCAACAGAGCAGTCTGCTCATTGCAGAAGCGATAGAGCACCGGCTTGGCTCGCTCAATTTTTCGAACAGAGTAATGGACGCCGGGAACGCGGGTCTTCACTTCCAGAGTTCGCTCCAATACATTCCGCAACAGGTAGATGCAACGTATTCAGTAGTGGTCAAAGATTTTTTCCCTCTCGGTGTTCTTCTTGGTTACCGGATGGCCGGGAGTGGAGTCATTTCCGGAAAGGTTTCCGGGTCGCTCGACGCACTTGAACTGAACGGGTCAACCGGACTCGATGCTTTTGCGTACGCGGATAGCACTATCAACATGAGTTCGTATGGAACAGACCTGACGTATCACATCGAAAACATATCGCGGGCGCAAATTCTCGATGAGGTACAAGTAGATCTCGACTTTACAAGCAAACAGTTCGATGTAAACGCCGTTTCGTTCTCTTCTCCTTCGCTTTCTGTGAACATTCAAGGACCTGACGGTTCCTATACGTTTAAAGCGCTAGTTGATTCCTCTGTAGGTATTGAAGCGGTTGGTACTTCGCTCTACCGGGATAGGTACATCACGTATACGCTCGAGAAGCTCATCGTCGATGCCGAGTCGTATCGCTTCGCAAACAACGAGCCTGTCGTCGCCACGCTTGGAAAAGACGGTTTGCACATTGGCAGTTTCTGGATGCGCCATGGCGTAGAAGAGGTAAAAGTTGCAGGCATATTCAATCCGGCAGACTCATCCGACATGGAAATTCAAGTGGTAAATTTCTTGCTGTCTAACATGAAGCTCTTCTCCGGCAATAAGGCATTCATTCGTGACGTACAGTCTTTCGGCGGCACGGTAAATGCAAAAGCAGGCTTCCGCGGTACCTTTCGCAATCCGAATTTCACGCTCGACCTCGCGGCGCACGATGTTCGTCACGGGCAAACGGCATTCGGCCAGGTTGTCGCGCGAGCAACGTATAACAATCGCTTGCTGGATTTGTTTGTTGAGCTTCGTAACAAACCGAGTGATTTATCGCTTCCACCGGATTTTGTTCTTTCCGGTTTTTTACCGTACGACCTTTCGCTTGCGAACCGCTCTCAGCGCCCATTAACAGGAGAGATGAACCTCGCCATGCGCTCTCGCGGCTTGCACATGGAACTGATAGACCCGTTTATCGGCGAGTTATCGAATCTTACCGGTACGATGGTCTGCGATGTGACTATTCGCGGCACCCTGCAACAGCCGCGTTATGAAGGCTCGTTGGCGTTTCACTCTGCACAATTTCTCTTTACCCCGGTGGGGATCACCTATATTGTGGATGGTCAGCTTATTCCGGCAGGACAGCGTATCGCGTTGCAGAATTTCCGGGTCAGCAATATTCAGCAAGACCGTCCTGAAGGCGGGATGGATTTTTCAGGCTCGATTACTCTTGACGGGCTTAAGCTGAAGGATTTCGACCTGCTGGCGAATGGAGAACTGTTGTTAATGAAGGAATCTGCGCGCCAGCCCGGTCAAGCAATTTACGGAAATATTTTCGCCGCCATGGGACCGAACGGCTTGCGGTGGCAGGGAACGCCCCAGCGGTCGGTCGTTTCCGGCAAGATATATGTCAAGAATGCCAACCTGACATTGCCGCCCGCGCGCGATATATTGATCAATACAAATCGCGACGTTACCATTACGGTTGTCGATGACACATCGCAGACGCACCTGGGAAGACTTGAGGGAGCAAACACCATCAATGGTTTAAACGGCAACGGAAGCGCGCTCTTTGCAATGAATAACGGGGCGATTCCTCTCAACGGAAGGATAGCATCTCAAGAAGACGTAGAGGATGATGGACGCTCATTCTTCGACCGTCTCGTTTACGACCTTGATATTGAGACGCAGGGACCGACCTACGTCAGATTTATTTTTAACCCGTACACGGGTGAAGAACTCTTTGCCGACTTGAAGGGCCGTATGGCATTTTCGAAAAACGGCAATCAGACCCGTTTAACGGGAGAAGTAGAAGTCGGCGACAGGTCTTACTATAATTTTCTTAAGAGATTTCAAGCGACGGGAAAACTCACCTTCACCGGCGACGCGCTGAACCCGGAACTCAGCATCCTCGCGAAATATGAAAGCCCGTATCAGCGAGCGGATACAACGCAGACAGCCGGAACCGGGCAAACGCAATCCTTATTCGGGGATTTCAATGTGACCAGAGTTATCGTTCTGTTGGAAATTTCCGGTACCCGCCAAGAACCTAAGCCCAAATTCGGCATTGAGCTGGTCGATGGTGCAGGAGTGCATAAGGACTATCCGTCGGGCGACGTCGAATCAGAGGCGATCACGTTCATTCTTACCGGCTCGTTCCGCGATGAGTTAACACAACAGGAACGAAGCTCCTTGCTTGGAACTAATCTGTTATACGGGCTGACATCCTCTGTGTTATCGGGTCCGATCACTGAGTTTATTAAGAGAGAATTCGGTTTTATCAGTTCAGTGGACGTTATGTATTACGGCGGCGACGTCCAGTCTTCCACCGATGTGCGAGTGACGGGCGAAGTGGGTGAAGCCGTTATTCGATTCGGAGGCAGAGTGTTCAGCGATATCGGCAATGCAAATGCGAGCGTTCAGCTTCCGATGAGCAGTGTGTTGGGTTCTGACAGCTGGCGGAATCTTATTATCGAAGTAGAGCGGCGGGTAGAGGGAATGGAAAGCTTTGAACAACGCAGGGAATTGAACGGCGTCCGGCTGATTTATCGAATTACATTTTAACTCAACAACATATATGCTACACGCATATATGGACAGAAAGGCTATGAGACCATCGAAGAAGTACAGAAGAAAATACTAAGTTTTTTAGCGCGCTATCCAAACCAGTCCTTCAAATCGCTCGAGCTTGCGCGGCGGCTTACGATGAAGTCGGAAGACGATTTCCGTACGCTTAAAGAGGCGATTCATCAACTGAGCGAAACGAAACAAATCCGGCGTGAGCGGCGCGGGAGAGTAGGGCATCTCCATGCGCCTCAGCGTCTGGTTGGTATTGTCGAAATTAAGAAGCAGGGATTGGGGTTTGTGAAAGTGGAGGAATCAGAAGAGAGGGTCTTCATTGCGCCCCGATTTCTTGGGACGGCAATGCACGGCGATACAGTTGAAGTCTCGCTGTTTGCACAGCCAAGCAAAAAGAAAGACGACGGCTCTCTGCCCGAAGGCGAAATTACGAAAGTTCTTGAGCGCGCTCGTACAAACATCGTCGGCACATTGGAGAGTAACAAGGGCGCGTATGTTGTTGTTCCCAATGACCGACGCATGGGCGCAGACGTCTTTATCGGGAAGGACAGCCTTTCCGGCGCACAGCCCGGCAATAAAGTGGTTGTCCAAATAGAATCGTGGGGAGTCAGCCACTTAAATCCTCAAGGACGTATTGTGCAAGTTTTAGGGCGCGCGGGAGAGGTCTCGGCAGAACTGCGTTCGGTATTCCACGAGTATCAATTGCCGCTGGGATTTCCACCCGAAGTGATGAAGGAGTCGGAAGTCATCTCGGCAGAAATTCCCGAATCCGAAATCGAACGCCGTCTGGATTTCCGAAGCCAGGTTTGTTTCACGATTGACCCGGAAGACGCGAAGGACTTTGACGACGCGGTTTCGCTCGATCAACTCGAAGATGGCACGCTCAACCTCGGCGTACACATTGCAGACGTTTCATATTATGTGAAGGAAGGGAGCGTGCTTGACCGTGAAGCGCTTCAACGGGGAACCAGCGTTTATTTTCCGAATGCGGTTATTCCGATGTTGCCGGAAAAACTCTCTAACGAACTGTGCAGTCTGCGTCCGAACGAAGACCGATTAGCCTACTCCGTTTTTATGCGCATGACGCCGCAGGGGATAGTAAAGAGTTACGAAATACACGAAACAGTCATCAGGAGCAAACGCCGTTTTACCTACGAAGACGTGCAAGAAATTCTTGAGAGTAAGAAGCGAAAGACGAACGAAGACGATTTCGTCAGCCATCTTCAGGCAATGCACGCGTTGAGTACGACGCTTACAAAAAAACGCATGAAAGAGGGAAGCATTGATTTCGACAGCCCGGAAGCAAAGTTTCGGTACGATGAAGAAGGAAAGCCGGTTGAGATATTAAAAAAAATCAGGCTTGAGAGCCATCGGCTTGTGGAAGAGTTTATGCTGGCGGCGAACAGGACTGTCGGGCGCCATATCGGCGTGGTGAAGAAAGAAAGCCACCCCAAGCCGTTCCTGTATCGAATCCACGATATGCCGTCTCCGGATAGGATGCGGGAGCTTTCCTTATTTGTCTCGAAATTCGGCTTTAAACTCCATGCGGACGGCGGCGTAAGTTCGAAGTCGCTCCAGCGGTTATTAGAACAAGTGCGCGGCTCGGAGGTAGAAAATGTGATTAACGAGGTGACGCTCCGTTCGATGGCGAAAGCGGTCTATGCCGAAAAAAATATCGGCCATTACGGTCTGGCGTTCGATTACTACTCACATTTTACGTCGCCCATTCGCCGCTATCCCGACCTGTTTATTCATCGGCTGTTAAAGGAATATGCGCGCGGTGTGCCCTTGGAACGGGCGCAGGAAATCAAACGGCGTGTACCCGCTATCGCCCAGCAAACATCCATCCGCGAGCGTGTCGCAATGGAAGCGGAGCGCGCAGGCATAAAAGTCATGCAGGTCGAGTATATGAAGCGGCATCTCGGCGATGAGTTTCGCGGCATCATTTCCGGCGTTACGCATTACGGCTTCTTTGTTGAGCTGAACGATTTATTGACTGAAGGTATGGTACGCGTGCGCGACATGGAAGATGATTATTATGTCTACGATGAAAAAAAATACGCGCTTATCGGGCGGAAGACCGGAAAACAATACCGGCTTGGCGATTCCGTAGACGTCAAGGTGATGCGTGTAAATCCGGAAGCACGCGAAATCGATTTTGTTCTCACCGCGGACGACCGGCGCTCGTCAAAACGCACAAGAAAACGGTAGTCTCTGGAGTCTCCTGGAGTCTCAAAGTACTCAATTCTGTGGAACTCCCGCGCCGCGCCGCATGTTGAATAGGTGAGCGGCGGTATTGCTTCTTGGCGTCATTTTATCTACAATCAGGCATCACTTTCACACAGTGTCGTATGGGGTATCTTATGAAACGATTTGGAGTATGGGCGGCGTTCTGCATTTCAGCAATCGTGATGGTGCAAGGCACTGCGTTGAGTCAGAGCGACCAAGCCGCGTTCTACGGCAAGAACAAAGTGCAGTATAAAAATTTTGAATGGCAGTTCATCCAGACGGACCATTTCGATGTTTATTTTGCGCAGGATGGCTACGAGCTTGCCGTCTTTGCCGCCGAAGCCGTTGAGGATGCCTACGAGTCGGTCCGTAAATTATTCCGCTACGATATCAATAACCGCATCTCCTGGATCATCTACAACTCCCATAATGAATTCCAGCAAGCAAATGCCGTAGACTTATATCTTGAAGAAGGCATCGGCGGCGTGACCGAATTATTCAAAAACCGCGTCATTGTCCCCTTCGAAGGCAATTATAAACAGTTCCGGCATGTGATACACCACGAGCTTGTCCATGCCGTGTTCAACGATATGTACTACGGCGGGTCGATTCAGTCCATTATCTCTAGTAGGACACCGTTGGTGCTCCCCGGCTGGTTCAATGAAGGTATGGCAGAGTTTGCGGCGTTAGGGTGGGATACCAACTCCGATATGTTTCTGCGCGATGCATCGATCCATAATTATATTCCTCCGATCAATTTCCTTGATGGATATTTTGCCTATCGGGGCGGGCAATCCGTATGGTACTACATTGCCAATAAGTACGGCGAGCAAAAAATTGCCGAAATCCTGAGCCGCATTCGCACGACGCGAAGTATTGAACAAGGCTTTAAATCCACGATTGGACTTACGCTCGAAGAGCTTTCGGAAAGATGGCTGAAGGAGCAAAAAGTGCTCTACTGGCCCGATATCGCCAAGCGAGAGGAGCCAACGGATTACGCTCAAAGGCTGACGGATCATACGAAACTCCGAAATTTTTATAATACGAGTCCTGCGATTTCACCGCAGGGCGATAAGATTGCGTTCCTTTCAAACAGGAGCGACTATTTCGATATTTATCTTATGTCCGCCATCGATGGAGAAATTCTTGATAAACTCGTAAAGGGACAACGGACAAATGATTTCGAAGAGTTAAAGTTTCTCACGCCTAAAATCACCTGGTCTCCTGATGGAAAGAACATCGCGTTCGCCGTGAAGTCCGGTGAATCCGACGCCATTGTTATTGTCGATGTGAATTCGGGTTCGACCGAAAAGCTCCCGTTCGACCTCGACGCGATCTCTTCTGTCGATTGGTCGCCGACGGGTGATAAAATAGCTTTTGTCGGTTCAAAAGCGCCCCAAGCCGATATTTATCTCTACGACCTGAATACCAAGCAGTTGGAGAATTTGACGAATGACATTTTTTCCGATTTCGACCCTGCATTTTCACCGGACGGAAAGATCGTCTACTTTACCTCCGAACGGGGAGCGTATCTCACACCGTCGATGATCCCGCGCGATTTCGATATGATTAATTTTGACTACAGCCAGCAAGACCTGTACGCGATCGATATTACGAATAAATCAGTTCGACGATTGACGAGCACACCGCATGGTGATGAAGGCTCGCCCGTTGTATCACCCGACGGCAAGAAACTCTTGTTTGTGTCGGACCGAAACGGCATCAACAATATCTATGAGTTGGAAATTGAAACCGGCGCAACACGCCCTATTTCGAACTCGCTGAGCGGGGTGTACCAGCTTTCACTTTCCCGCGATGGCTCAAAGCTGGCGTTTGCGTCGTTACATGAAGCTGGGTTTGATTTATTCCTCATGCGTGCCCCGTTTGACCGCAAATTGTCAGTTGCAGAATTGGAGGCGACAGAATACTATAAGACAGTGCTCAATTTACCCCGCGAGGAAAAGCCCCGAGAAGTGCTGACGGTGAATCGCCCGACCAGCGACACAGTTGCCGTGCGCAACGGTGTGGTTGTTCTTGCCGATACAACATTAGAGGAGCATCGTTACAGGCCCGGGGCGCGTATAGATATGCGAAATTTTGTCTTTTCCGAACGCAACATGCGTGATACATCTGCATATGCGTTAACCGCTACGCCGGAACGTTATGAGCGTTTCGAGATTTCCGGCAATCGGGATGCAGAAGGCAAATATATCCCCCGTAAGTATAAATTGAATTTCTCCGCCGACCTTGTTTATGGCACGGCGAACTACAACACATTCTACGGCTTGCAAGGAACGACCATCATGATGTTCAGCGATCTGATGGGAGACCACCAGATCGTCCTCCAGACGAATCTTCAACTTGATTTAAAAAACAGCAACTATGGAATTGCCTACTATTATCGCCCGAACAGGATAGACTATGGATTTCAAGGGTTCCATAACGCGCAGTTTCTTTTCTTGGGGAGTGAGGACGGATTTACCTATCTGCACCGGTTCCGTATGTGGGGTTTAGCCGCGGCGGCATCATATCCCATCGATAGGTTCAATCGAATCGATGCGGCATTGCTCTGGCAAAACCTCTCGCGCGATAACCTTGATAATCCATTTATTCCGCCCCAGCGCAGGTCGTTCTTGTTGCCCGTACTCACGTACGTGAACGATAATTCTTTGTGGCAGGGCGCATGGTTCGGCCCAAATAACGGCTCCAAGTTTTTCCTGACACTCTACGGCAGTGCCAAGTATAGCGATGAATCGCTCGATTTCTTAACGACAACCATGGATTATCGCGATTACACGACATTCTTACACGACTATGTGTTTGCTTTCCGTATGACAGCCGGTATGAGCAACGGGGGAAACCGCCAATCATTCTTCATCGGCGGCACCGAAGGATGGATTTCGAGGAGGTTCGAACAGAATAATTTCCCGATCGTGAACGTCGAAGACTATGCGTTCCTGACGCCGGTGATGCCTCTACGCGGATATAATTATAACGCGCGTAACGGCTCGCGCTACGCATTGGCGAATTTCGAATTGCGGTTCCCGCTCGTGCGGTACTTTATCCTGGGAGCGTTGCCGATTGGATTTCAAAATATTCTCGGCACGGCGTTCGTTGATGTTGGGACGGCGTTTTCCAGCACGAAGGGCTGGCAGGCGTTTCAAAAAGATGCGGCGGGGAGAAGTATGCCGAAAGATTTACTGATCGGCACGGGGTTCGGGTCGCGCATTTTTTTCTTCGGTTTCCCGTTGCGTATAGATGTTGCCTGGAGATTTAAAGGCTCTGGCTTTTCCGAACCGACGTATTATTTCTCATTAGGTCCCGATTTCTAACATAAACATTGTGAGCAATAAAAAACGTCCCGCTCTTCAACAGGAGAGCGGGACGTTTTAGTTTTTTCAAATTTCTTTGTTATTGTGGTTTTTCAAAACGGTGTACAATGGTTGCAGTGACTAAATCACCGGTGACATTAAGCACCGTCCGGCACATATCGAGTATCCGGTCAACGCCCAGCACAATGGCAATGCCTTCCATGGGGACGCCAACCATTCCGAGGACCATCATCAATAACGGAATGGACCCCCCGGGTATTCCCGCCACCCCGATTGCCGTAACGACCGACATCAACACGACAATGATCTGTGAGCCGAGCGAAAGGTCGAGTCCGAATACCTGAGCGAGAAAGAGCACGGTAGCCCCTTCAAAGAGCGCGGTCCCGTTCATATTCATCGTTGCACCTAAGGGAAGGACAAATCCGGCTATTTCCTTCGGAAGCCCCAATTCCTCCTGTCCGACGCGCATGGTAGTTGGCAATGTGGCGTTGCTCGATGACGTAGAAAATGCCGTGAGCATGACGAGGCGGGTTTTCCGAAAGAATTCAAACGGGTCTCTGCGAGCAATGAATTTAATCACAATGGGATACACAATAAACTGAAACGTCGCTAAACAGCCGACGACAGTCACGACATATTTCAGAAGCTGGAGGAGCAACTCATACCCAAAGCGGGCGGTGACGCTGAAAATCAGGCAAAAGATGCCGAGAGGTGCGACTTTCATCACGAGTTCGATGATGGCGATAACGATATGGCCAAGGCTCTCCATAAATTTAACCATCGGTTCTGCTTTCTCACGGGAAACGATGGTCATCGCAACGCCAATCATCAATGAGAAAAAAATCACAGCGAGCATTTCCCCGTTTGCCATTGCCTGTACTGGATTCCGTGGAATGATTTTCACAAATAAGTCGATGCCGAACACACTGCCGGCAAGCCCCATCGCACCCTGCACCTCACCTTTGTAGGTGTCCATGAGCCTCTGCGTTACTGCCGGGTCGAGTCCAGTGCCGGGTTGCACGATATTCATCACCGTTAAGCCCAAAATTGTCGAGAGCGCCGTGAGAAACAGGAAACCCAATATGGCGATGAGACCGATTCTTCCAAGAGTCTTTAAATCGCCCAGACCTGCAACTCCAAGCGACAGTGTCGAAATAATGAGCGGGATAACGACCATGATGAGTGCGCCAAGCCACATCCGCCCGATGGGTTCCGAGACATTCTTGATAAATCCTTGAATACTCTCGCCGCCTACGGTAAGATTAGCCGTCACGCCGGCGAGCGCGCCGAGTAGAAGAGCGCCGAGAATTTTATTATGTAACGGAATGTTTTTCCATGAAGCCATGAGAGTGATTCCTTTCTATTCGACTTTTTTACCGAAAAAGTACAACACGCCGGTCATAACAGCTGTTCCGACCGCAATCGATATCCACGGAGAAAGTCCGAACGCTGTCGGTATATCGCCAACTATCATACAGATGACTGCAACCAGCACGGCGTAAGGAAGTTGTGTTCGCACGTGGTCAATGTGGTCGCACGCCGACGCCATAGAGCTGAGGATGGTCGTATCGGAAATGGGCGAGCAATGGTCGCCGAACACCGCTCCGGCAAGCACCGAACTGATAACGCCGTTCAGGATGACGTTATAGCTTGCCCCAGTCAGTTGTGCGTCGATACTCAGGTTGTGTCCCAAAGGAATAACGAGCGGCATCATAATTGCCATTGTTCCCCAGCTCGTGCCTGTCGCGAAACTGACCCCGGCGGCAATAAGAAAGACCAAGACCGGGAGCCAATGCGGGGCGATGGTTCCTCGCAATATCTGTACGAGATATTCCGCCGTATGTAATTCCTGCGTTACTGCGCCTATTGCCCACGCGAGGATAAGAATAAGCATGGCAAGAAGCATTGCCTTTACACCATGGAACCACGCGTCAATCGCCTTTACCAGCGTGAGAATTCGCTGGACAACAGAAAGTACAATCGCGGCGAGACAGCCGGAAAGCGACGCCCACATCAACGCGCCGTAAGAATCCGATTTGCTGATGATGTCGCCAACGCCGTACGAGGTAATTCCCTCTTCCGCAAGTGCGGCAGTTCCCGTTGAGTACAGCCCGTATAAGCCCACCACAAGAATAGTCACGATTGGCACAAGGCCATTATACCAACGCGACGGTTTATCCGACGAAAACGAGCCGGTTGATTCCGTAAGGTCGGTGGCAGGTTGAGAACCTTCACGCAAGACTTCGCCGGTGCTTCGGGCGCGGCGTTCGGCAGTAAGCATAGGACCGAAATCCCTGTTCATCCACCCGACAAGGAATACAAAAATGAGCGTTAAGATAGGATAGAAACGATACGGGATGGTGTCAATAAACACGGCATAGGCGTCGTACGTTGAACCGATGCTCTTGAGTCCCTGTTCGATCAGCCCTACTTCATACCCAATCCATGTTGAGATAATAAAAATGCTCGCGACGGTTGCCGCACCTGCATCGACGATATAAGAAAGTTTTTCACGCGAGATACGCAGTTTGTCGGTGATAGGCCTCATCAAGTTGCCGCGCACGAGCACATTGGCGTAGTCGTCAAAAAACATCACAAACGCCATGAAGAGTGTCGAGAGTTGTCCGCCCCGCGATGTTTTCGCGTAGCGCGTCAGCAGGTTTGCAATTCCCACTGTTCCGCCGTTGCTGGAGATGACCCCAACCATTCCGCCGAACATCATGCTGAACACAATAATCTGGACGTGAGAAGTTTCCGTCAGCGCGTTGACGATAAAATGGTCGAGGACGCGGAAAATTCCGCCGATTACATTATAGTCGAAAATAAACACAGCCCCCAGCCAGATACCAGCGAAGAGGGAGATCACGACTTGCCTGAGCGCGAGGGATAACACAATAGCAAGCAACGGCGGCAGAATGCTTAGAATGCCCGGTATTACCCGTACCCGCGCGGTGGAAGTCAACGTACCGTATGAGACGCCGATTTCCGTAGAACCGGACTGAGAAACGACTGCGTCTTCCACGGTTGCAATGCCATTTGTGAAATGCGCGACGGCCGGAAGGAGTGTTCCAAGGATGTTTCGTTGTATCCCGGAAACGGTAATGGAATCATGAAAGGAGGAAACCGGGGCGCCTGCGGAATCTGTTGCCGTTAGTTCCAGCGTAAAGTTGACATCCGAGAGAACGAGCCCCGGCGGTTTCAGCTCGAAATGATGTACTTGCTGTGCCAGTCCCTGCGCGCACAAAACGACAAGGAGAAGAACCGGAAGAAAAAGTTTGGTCAAGGAACGCCCCGAAAAGGTGAGCAAAAGTTCGAAAAATGTATGGAGATTCAGAAGGAAATGCAATACTAAATGAACACAAAGAAGACTGAACACCCCTCGTGATTATGTTGTTGTGCCCGCGCGCGTAACTTCCACACGTTGTAGTAACACCAACCCCACAAGAAGCAAGCCTCCTATGGCGAGGATGGCGTAACGCTGATTGAAGTTCGAAGAAAGTACGCCGAATAATGCGGGTCCAAGGATAGCGGACGCTTTACCAAAGAACGAATAAAAGCCGAAAAACTCGGTTTTCTTTTCAGGCGGGACTAATGTCGACATGAGACTGCGGCTTGATGATTGTGATGAACCGAGGGCAATCCCGGCAAGGAACCCGACAACGAAAAATGTCGTCTTATCGGTAGTGAAGAACGCGATCACCACGATGACAACCCAGATGAGCAATGAAAGCGTGAGCGTTTGCTTATGCCCAAGTTTATCGGAAAGAAAACCAAATACAAGCGAGCCGATGATTGCGGAAGTCTGCACGGTGATGAAAAAGAATATTATTTCTTCAATTGAAAGGTGCAGAGTCTCGTCGGCAAAAATAGATGAGAAGACGATAATCGTATTGATCGCGTCAATATAGATAAAATACGCCAGCAAGAATTTTGCAACATTCTTATACAGGGAAAATTGTCGAACGGTATTCCGGAGCCGCTCAAACCCGATTTTCATAAAGTTGAGTTTCAGCGGAGCAAACCTCTGGCGGTCCGGCACCACAATAAACAACGGCAAGGAAAACAAGAAAAAAAACGCCGCCGCCATGAGGAAACTCAATCGGACGTTCAGCAAATTCTCCGGCTCAAAACCACCCTCGAACAGCGGCAGGGCGGCAAAGAGGGTAATGAGCGAGCCGATGTATCCGACGGCAAATCCATACCCCGATACCCGCCCGTAGCTTCGCTCGGTTGTGATCTCCGGCAAGAACGCATCGTAAAACACCAAACCCGCCTCAAACCCAATATTGGCGAGGATGAGTAGAGCAATACCCCAGACGATCATCGAACCCTCTACAAAGAACAACCCTGCCGTAGCAAGAATACATAATGCCGTGAAAATGCCGAGGAACCGTTTTTTTCCAGCGCCGTAGTCTGCCACAGCACCCAATATTGGCGAAAGGAGAGCAACGACCAGCATGGATATACTAAACGCCAGCCCCCAGAGCGCATCCCCTTGCGTGCTTTCGGCGGCGATGACTTTCTTAAAATAGAGCGGGTACCCGACCGTAAGAATCAACACATAGAACGCTGTATTGGCGAAGTCATAGAGCGTCCACGCGAAAATTGTGCCACGGCTTGCGGGTGGTTGTGGTTCAGAAGGTTGTCGAGGTGCATTCATTGTTTGGATGGTTTCCGCTGAGCACTGCTTGTGAGCAAGCCTCTACCGGTCTTGTTCAGCTTGCCATGTTTCGTAAGATCGCTCAAGACGGAATCAAGCACGCCATTCACAAACTTGTCGCTTTTCTCAGTACTGTAGAGGCGCGCAATTTCTATCGATTCGTTAATGGAGACTTTCGGCGGGATGTCGTCATAATATAACAGTTCGCAGATGCCCATCCGGAGGATGATTTTATCGATGATGGCGAGGCGGTTGAATTCCCAATGTTCGACGCGGCCGCGAATAATGCCGTCAATTTCCTCCGCATGTTCAATCACCGAGAGGACAAATTGCCGGGCGAAATCGAACGCGTCGCGCTCTTTTTGAAGCGCGGTAAGTGTGTGCTCAACGACGAAATCAATCGGCTCGCCGGACAGCTCGTACGCGTACAACGCCTGTAGAACTTTTTCTCGGACTAATCGTCGTTTAAAAGCCATGTGAAAGAACCATGAATGATACAACGTAAAGAGAGAGTGTACGCGACAGCTCAGGAGAAATTTGTCAACGCGACTTGGGGCTTACTTCTCCCAAACGCCCCCGGAACTCGGACCTGCCTGTGTAGAACTGTTTGATACGGGAAATTTTTGATATCCGGTCTTCCGCGAGCCTATTCGCCGCCTGTGAAGTTGTAATGTGTTCGCGCTTTGCGATAGAAAAAATATCGAGGAGCGTATGATAAATTCCCTCTGCCCGCTTGAGCGCCCTTTCTTCACGATAGCCCTCAAGCTCATTCGCAACGTTAATCAGTCCGCCCGCATTGATTGCGAAGTCCGGCGCCCAGAGGATCCCGCGCTCTGTAAGCTGGGCGATATGCTTTTTTTCGTCCAAGAGCTGGTTGTTTGCCCCGCCCGCGACAATTTTACAACGAAGTTTGGGGATAGTCTCGTCATTCAACGATCCGCCCAACGCGCACGGCGCAAAGATATCGACGGAAAGGTCGAGGATTTTATTCGGCTTTACGTAGGTGGCTTTCAGCTTTTTCGCCGCCCGTTTTGCCTTGTCTTCATAGATATCGGTAATGAAAATTTTTGCGCCTTCTTTGGCAAGATGTTCTCCGAGATATGTGCCCACCTTGCCGGCTCCTTGGATGGCGACTTTCTTTCCGCGTAGAG
>DATCJD010000299.1:0-2905 GCA_036507435.1 Bacteroidota bacterium | reverse complement strand
CTCCCCGCTGGATACCGCCAACACAAACTTTGGCGTGCTCTTAAAGCCGACGAACACAAGCCTCGTGAAAGGTTTCGCGACCGCATTCTCACCGACCGTTGCACATCGCCCACAGCTTGTCGCCCGGTACAGGCGTCCCGGCTCGGCGAGCATCGACACGGTGCGATTATCTACCAGTATCGCCACGTTCGCGGCAACGAGTTCTGTGACCATCCCGACCGGCGACAGCACGAGAATTTACTTACAAAACGGCATCTCGTCGCACGGGATAGTGGATTTTACTATTTCTTCCTTGCCGCCGCGGGCAACGATTCATAAGGCAGTTATGGAAATCACACTCGACCCGCTGGCGTCCCGTTTGAACAGTCATACACGCGACTCGGTGTATGCGTTCTTTGTCGATACCACAGGCACGTTGACCTCACTCTTTGCCATCAGCGAACCGGCGGTTGCCAACGGACAAAAGGTATATCGTATCTCCATTACGAGTTTCGTGCAGATTTGGAGCCGGAGCGACAGGCCCAACCGGATCGCACTCGCCGGGTACGCGGAAAGTTATTCGCTCGATTCGTTCGTTTTCTATGGAGCGCAGTCGGCTCTCAAACCGAAATTGACCGTCACCTATTCACCGGTTCAGTAAAGTGAGCACGCGCATGAAGAGAAACGCCATATTCACTCTTATCATTTTTGCCGTCTTCGGGACCTCAACCTTGTCCGCGAACGGGCCTGTGTACTCGCGTTTCGGCATCGGCGATAGGTCGCTCTACGGCGGCAGTCGCCTGTACGCGATGGCGAACACGGGACTCTCGCTTCACGGAGACGGGTTCATCAATTTGTTGAACCCCGCCGGACTCGCCGGGTTGACCGAAACGCGCATTACCGCCGGGTTCGAGTATATGAATTTCTCGTCCGAGGACAATCGCGGAACAGGCACGTACGCGCGGGGCGAGTTTCAGGGTATCGCGTTCGCGTTCCCTCTTTCCAAAGACGACGGCGCATCGCTCCTCTTCGAGTTCAGCCCGTACAGTTCGGTGCATTATTCCACCGAGAGCGTGGACACGCAAGTAGGGGCGACGTCGAACCAGAAACTGTACGGAAACGGCGGGCTGACAAACTACGGCGTCGGAGGCTCGTATTCGCCCTGGCAGGGAATGATCTTCGGCTTCAAGTTCAATTACCTGTTCGGGGGGATACACCAACTTAACAACATTGATTTTACCGACCCGACTTTTACAGACAGCGAGCTTCGACGGTTCTCGTATCACTCGGGCGTCAACTTCACCTTCGGCGGCATCTATCACGGCTTCGCCGGCTTGTTCGACTCTCCGTCACTCGAGCATCTCTCCCTCGGCGCGGTGTTGACGACCGCGACCACTATGGACGTGCGGGAAGAGTCGTTCCATGTCGTTGACCAAATAGAGGATACGCTGAGAATCGGGTCCGGGTCCTTCACCCTCCCCCTGAGCTTTGGCGTCGGCGTATCTTACCTGTTTTCAGAGCGTTACACCATTTCCGGCGATGTGCAGGTGCAGGATTGGAAACCCGAAAACTTTTCAACCCAACAATCTGTTAATATTAGAAGGAGCACCCGTCTTGGCATAGGGTTTGAGGCACAGCCGGCGCGGGACGCGAATTCCTTCAGCAGTGGTATCGCATATCGTGCAGGAATTGCGTATCATGCATCTTATATTAAAATTGGGAATGAACCGATTGACGAATTGCTGATGAGCGGAGGGCTGGGCTTGCCGATCGGTTTCGGTAGTCGCATCAACCTCGGCTTGCATGTCGGTTTCCGTGGAACGACAAACAACAACTTACAGAAAGACACCATCGTCCGTCTTTCGGTTTCACTGAGCGCCGGCGATACATGGTTTCTGAGATATGAGGAAGAATAATCACTTCGTAAGGAGACTGCTGCAGACATGAAATCCCTTGTTCGTATCCTGACCGCACTTGTCCTACTGATAGTCGGGAGTACCATGCCTTCCGTGGCGCAAATTCCGGTTGAACTTGCGAAGAACTGGAGCCTGTTCTCGGAATATCAACGCAACGGCGACCATGCGAGCGCGGTGCCGTACGGCTGGACGGTCTACAAACTCGACCCGGCGAGGTTTAAGACACTCTACCAAAAATTGGCGGAGTGCTACTTCGCATATTACGAAAAGGCGGCGACGCCTGGTGAGAAAAAGGCGTATGTGGACACCCTGCTAATGGTGCACGACCTCGGCATCCAGCACGCCCCGGACCGGGCAGTTTCGCACTGGCTCCAAAAAGCGTACGCGCTTGAGAACTATTACGAAGGTGCCCGTGATATGGACGCCATCGCGGCGTATGAAAAAACGCTGGAATTAGACTTTAAGGGAACGGATTTTGCCTACGGCGACCGTTTGGGGTTGCTGTATAAGAAACATTCCGAGAGCAATCCCGCATTCAAGGAAAAAGCGCTAAATCTCTACCAGAAGTATATTGACGCCGATAATTCCAATCAGGTTGCGGCAGACCGTATGCGTACGCTGGTGAGCGACCCGAAGGAATTGATTGCGGTCTATGAAAAACTGCTCGCGTCCGACGCGGAAAACATCGAGTACATCTGGGGCGCCGCCCGCGCGAACATGACTGCGGAACAATTTGCCGGGGCGGAGCGGCACTTGCGCAAACTGACCCAGAAAGCCGCCGATAACGCGACCTACTGGAATGAACTCGCCAAAGCCCAGCAACGCCAGCGCAAATTTAAGGAAGCGATTGATTCCTACGACCGCGCGCTGAAACTGAACGCTTCGCTGAAGGAAAATTTCCTGAACATCAGCGTCTGCTATCGTGAAATGAAAAACTACGACCAGGCGCGAAGCTATACGCAACGCGCGGCTACCAGCGACAAAGGCTGGGGCAGGCCGTATATCGAGTT
>DATCJD010000298.1:0-11730 GCA_036507435.1 Bacteroidota bacterium | reverse complement strand
GGCTTGCCGCGCGCATCGAGCACGATATTGTTGACGTCAGCGCCTTTGAGCAACGGACCTTTCATCGTCCAGTTCTTGCGTTTGAGGTCGCTGGAGAAAATGAACGCCCCTTTGTGTGTTCCGACGAGGAGATGGACTTTTTTTGGCATGGGTGAAAGCTCCTGAAAAAATATTAACCGCAGAGGACGCTGAGTGCGCAGAGAAAAGCAAAAAAGACTACCCGCGAAAGACGCGGAACACGCGGAAAAAGGCTTATGGTTGAACAAGGATCCTTCACGTATTCCGTGTATTCCGTGTATTTCGTGGGCATAAAATCTTTAGAAATATTCCACAGAGATAAAGCTGAAAATATTTCTCTGAGAAATTCTGTGTCTACTTTGTGCTCTCTGTGACAAGTTTTTCCGTTTTAAAAAACACTGGGTACATCAACCCTGTCGCAATGGCGACAACGGGGAACACCAACAGCGCGTCGAGAATGCTGTAGTAATAGAATTCTTTCGGGTGGCTGTAGTGGTTCATGTAGATCGCGCTGATGCTCGCGAACATCAAGAACATCAACCCGTACACTTTGAGCGCGCGGACAATAATGTGACCCTTGAGCTGAGCCTGCATCAGCAGAAAGACCCACGTGCAGGTAAGCCACATCATAAAATTGTAGAAGAACGACGTCGCCCAGTCCATTGTTGTAAAGTCTGCGTTGAAGTAACTCGGGTTTTCTCCCATCACAGCGAACATGGGAAACGTGGCGAGTTGTTCGACCGGCAGGAACGCATACGCGTAGCGGATGATGTTTAAGAGAATAACAAGCGCGAGAAATTTGAGTGTCGTAGCCATATCGTCTCCAATAGGGAAAACCAAAGTACTTACGGATAGACCCAAAATCAAGCTTCAAAAAAACTCATAAAACACCTGATTTTATGTGCTTTTTTGTATTCAGCCCCTTCATTAAGCCGCGAAGAATTCAATTACAAATTTCCTTAGTGTCTTAACGCCTTCGTGATTATATTTTGACTTCTTAGGATGAGGAAACCATGAAACCAACAATCGGCTTTATTGGGTTAGGCGTCATGGGGTTGCCCATGGCGAACCGGCTCCTGAATGCGGGTTATCCACTCAGGGTGTACAATCGAACCAAAGAGAAAGCACAGCCGCTCGTTGCGAAAGGCGCAACGTGGTGCGATACGCCCGCCGCAGTCGCAGGTGAATCGGACATTGTCCTCTCGATGGTTTCGACGTCGGAAGTGCTTAAGGAAATTTCCACAGGTGCGAACGGCATTCTACACACGCTCGGCACAGGCAGGGTTCACATTGACATGAGCACAGTTGCGCCCGCAACGACGCGGAAACTTGAGACGGTGTACAAAACGGCAGGGAAGTACTTCCTGCACTCGCCGGTGTTGGGAAGCATTCCTCAGGCGACCGACGGGTCGCTCCTGCTTTTTGTCGGCGGAGACGAGGCGTCGTACCGGCAGTCTGTAGAGATCTTAAAAATTCTCGGCAAGCAAATATGGCGATTCGAACGCGTGGAGCAAGCATCGCATACAAAATTACTTTGTAATTTATTCATTGCAGGCATGGTCACAACGCTTGCGCAGGCGTTAGTCTTTGCCAAAAAAGCCGAAGTTGACCCGCGAACGCTCTTAGAGATCATCAGCCAGTCTGCTCTACATACACCTATGTATCAATCGAAGGGTGCTTCAATCATTGACCGCAATTTTAATCCCCGCTTTTTCCTCGAGCACATGCTCAAGGACATCAACCTCATGCTCGATGCCGCGCAGGAGGCAGGAGCACCACTGCCAGCCATCGAAGCCGCTCAGGAACTGTTCGCCCAGGCAAGTCACATGGGTTTCGGGAAGGAAGATTACTCCGCCGTAGTGAAAGTTCTTGAATCTTCCTGATTTGGGAGCATGCCACCGTTCAAACGCGTTTTTTCACTAAAAATGCGCTTTTTATTCGCTTTGGGTAGATTTGTGGGGATTCCAGAACCCCTCTCTTTTCAACCATTTCCCGATACCTCAGCCTAATCCTTCAAACACCCTTATTTTTCAGCATTTTTTGCTTGACTTTAAGGCGCAATTCTGTAAATTTCATCTCGTCGTGGGGAAAAGTGGGGAATATGGGAGAACGGAAATCCCTGTAAAATCAATCTTTTTTTTATTCTGACATTTAGACGCACACATGTCCTCATTCAAAGGTCGGTACGAATATTCAGTAGACAGCAAGGGGCGCGTCGCGCTCCCGGCAAAGGTGCGTAAAAACGTATCGCCCGCGGCGAACGATACATTCATTATTACACGCGGGTTCGAGCAGTGTCTGTTTGTCTATCCACAGGACGAATGGAATAAGGTGGAAGAATCCGTGCGCGGACTTTCGCCGTCAAACCCCCAGCACCGGTTTTTCGTCCGCACGCTCTTACAGTGGGCGACTGATGTTCAGCTTGACGGGCAATCGCGCGTCAGCATCCCGCAAGACCTTCTGAAATTTGCCGGCATCGAAAACGAAGTGTTGATCCTCGGCGTCTTGGAACGCATAGAAATTTGGAATCCGAAAATTTACGAGCAGTATATGAACAACCAGCCGGCGACATACGAGACAGTCGCCGAGTCTGTGCTCAAACAACAGCAATAGGGATGCACGCTCATGCATTCCCACGCGTAAGGCAACGGTAACCCGTGCACAATTCATCGTTCCATACGCCGGTGATGGTGCAGGAAGTTCTCGAGCATCTCCTCACGCGCACCGACGGCGTCTACGTCGATGCGACGCTGGGCGGCGGCGGGCACGCCGAGGCTATCATGGAACGGTTGGGCGCGAAGGGTGCGTTGATTGGGCTTGACGCCGACCCGGACGCACTGACGATAGCGGGTAAGAGACTGAACACGTACGGCAAGCAAGTGACGCTCGTACACAAAAATTTTCGGGACCTCAAGTCCGTACTTACAGCGCATGGACATCAACAGGTTTCAGGCATTCTCTTTGACTTGGGAGTCTCGTCGTTCCAGTTGGATGAAGCGACAAAAGGATTCAGCTTTCGCGCCGACGAACGGCTGGACATGCGGATGAACCGCACGCAGTCGCTCGATGCTCATACGGTAGTGAACTCGTACGACGAACAACAACTTGCCGGTATCCTCAAGTCATACGGCGAGGGAAAAAATGCCCGGCGTATCGCGCGGGCGATTCTTCATGTGCGGGAACAGCATCCAATCGACACAACGGGGCAACTTGCGGACGTCGTAGAGGCTGTCAGTGGAAACAGGTTTCTTACAAAGTCGCTTGCGCGAGTGTTTCAAGCGATTCGCATCGAAGTCAACAACGAGTTAGAACACCTCCGGCACGCGTTGCAGGAGGCGGTCGAAATGGTGGAACGCAACGGGAGGATAGTCGTGATTTCCTATCATTCACTGGAAGACCGTATCGTCAAACAGATGTTTAAAACTCAATCGGCTGTTTCAATTCCCTCAGCTCATAAGTTAATCCCGGATACCCCGGTGACCCCGCGGTTGGCAATCATCACCAAAAAGCCGATTCTTCCTACCGACACGGAACAAGCAGGAAACCCGCGTGCGCGGAGCGCAAAACTGCGGGCGGCAGAAAAACTCTAAGCACCGAAATGGCGAAACTCTTTAGAAATAGTGTCGAAACCCTTGTAAATCGGGCATTGGAGCCGGAAAAGCCCCAAAGCATTACGCCGGAAATCCCTTCCCAGCCTATGTTTTATAAAGGCACACTACCCGACCCGACCGGCGAGGTGTCGCCGGCGGCGCTGTACAGGAATCGAAAAGTAGCGCCGCGCAAAGTTTCAACCTTTAACATCATCATGATGCTGTTCGCCGCCGCCGCGGCAATCGTACTGTATGTCAGCAACATTATCGCAGTAGACCAGCTCATGGGAGAAATCAACACACTGCAAATACAGCACCGAAAAATGTTGAGCGAGCAGGAAATCCTCAAAGCGGAAATCAACCGGCTCTCCAGCCTTGAGCGCATCAACCGGAAAGCCGCTGAAGAATTGGGTCTCGTGAACCCCAAAACACCGCCTGTCTGGCTGAGCATTGACCCGGAAAAAGTGCGCACAGTCGAAGAGGCATTGCAGAAAAAATGACGATGATGAACGGCGGGAAAAAACCAGAAGCGTTGCAACCCGGTATGCCGCCCGTGCAAGCCGCGCAGAAGGAATTCTCAGGAAGATTCATTCTGCTGAAGCTCACGTTTGCGCTTGCGTTCGTGATTGTCGCCTTGCGACTGGTGCAGGTACAGATTGTCGAAGCGGGGAAATTCCAGGCGATCGCGCGTAAACAGTACGAACAACGATTTACCTTACCCGCCGTGCGCGGAAATATCTACGACCGCTACGGCAACGTGCTCGCATCGAATACCATGTTCGTCTCATTTGCCGCCGACCCGAAAATGATCGGCAACAAGGCTGACGCGGTTGCGGAAAAATTTGCCCGTGTGTTCGGCAAGCCGAAGGCGCATTACTTGTCAAAACTGCGTGAGGCAAACGGTCGAGCGTCCAAGAAACGTTTCGTCTGGCTCGAGCGACATGTGAAGCCGAGTGTAGCCAAGAATCTCGAATCCACGCGCCTTGAGGGCATTGTCGTCATCAATGAGCCGAAGCGTTTGTATCACTACGATGAGCTTGCGGGACAACTGGTCGGGTTTACGGACATCGACAATAACGGCATCTCCGGACTCGAGATGCAGTTCGAGAACGAAATGAGAGGCACGGAAGGTTCTGTGGTGATGCAGCGCGATGGGTTAGGCAGAGCGCGTCCTTCGGCTGACTATCCGCAAATAGACCCGGTCAACGGCAATCATATTATACTCACCATCGACCTCGCATTCCAATCGATCGTCGAAGAAGAACTCAAGCGCGGTCTCGCGCTCAATAACGCGGACGCGGGGCTGGCGGTGATGCTCAACCCGAAGACGGGCGAGATCCTCGCGCTCGCCAACGTACCGGGTATAAACCCGAACCAGTACACAACATACGACCTCGCCCATTCGAAGAATCGCGTTGTGACGAATATGTTCGAACCGGGCTCGGTTTTTAAAATTGTGACTGCCTCTGCGGCGTACGAGTATGACTTAGTTCCACCCGACCGCGCCTACAATGCAGAGCACGGAAAATGGAAAGTCAATTTACCCGGCGGCAAGTACCGTTTCATCAATGACACCCACGAGCACGACGTGCTCACGTTTCAGGAGGCGATCGAGGTCTCCAGCAATATCGTCATGGCGAAAGTCAGCCCGCTGATCGGTCCCGAGCGTTTTTACCGACAGGCGCGGGATTTCGGGTTTGGGATTCCGACGGGTGTGGATATGCCCGGCGAGGTGCGCGGAAGGCTAAAAAAACCGCAGGAATGGTCCGGAACTTCGCTCCAGTCAATGTCTTACGGCTATGAGGTAGCCGCGACGCCGTTACAGATTGTCGCCGCATATGCCGCTGTTGCCAACAAGGGAATTCTGATGAAGCCCTATATCCTGTCTCAAGTCAAGGACCAGGATGGCGATTTCGTTCGTGAGCGAAAGCCGCAGGTAATACGGCATGTGGTTTCTGAACAGACGGCGAACATGCTCACTGCGGCGTTTGAGGGAGCCGTTGAACGCGGTAGCGCGAAAGACGTGCGCATCGAAGGAATGCGCATCGCGGGTAAAACGGGAACGTCGAGAAAATATATCGACGGAAAATATTCAATCGAGAGTTACACCAGCTCGTTCGCAGGATATTTTCCGGCGGACGACCCGCAGATTGTGTGTCTTGTAATGATGGATAACCCGCGTTCGAAAGGCTACTACGGCGGAATAACAAGCGGGCCGATCTTCAAAGCAATTGCGGAGCGTATCATCAACACGACCTCGCGGTTCGGCAAGACGCCGGAGAAACAATCGAGCGAGAGTAAACTCGCGGGCATAACAATTCCGGACGTGCGAAACCTGAAGGTCGGCATCGCAAGCAAGATTTTAGAAGGACACGGGTTGACGGTTGAATCGTTCGGCGAAGGCGACGTCGTGGTGCGGCAATCGCCGGAACCGGGCAAGCGTGTCGAGCACGGCGAGGCGGTCAAGCTTGCGCTGACGGGCGAGCCAGGCGCGAATAAGAACGGCATGATGACCGTGCCGGATGTGCGCGGCATGAGTATTCGCCGCGCCATGAACCGGCTCGTGGTGGATGAATTCGAGGTGCGCGTGGAAGGCAGTGGAGTGGTTACGCAACAGTCGCCCGCACCCGGACAGAAGGTTCCGATAGGCACAGCGGTTCGCGTGCTATGCGAGCCGCGCGCCATTGTTTCAACGGCGTTATACTAAGAATTCCAAGACGCACAATGTATGCAATTATCAAAACTGCTCGAAGGCGTACGGGTTATCAAGTTGTACCAAACGATGTTTGGACGCATGGTCGTAACGCACGAAGTGGAAGTCCGCGCCTTGCAATACGATTCACGAAAAATTGAACAGAGCGATTGTTTCGTCGCATTACGCGGCGCGGCGATGGACGGGCACAGGTTCATCGGCGAGGCGGTCAACAAAGGAGCGAAGGTGGTGGTGATTCAAGACGAAACGGTGTACCCGGATTCACTGGCGATGCACAACGGCGTAGTAAAGATCGTCGTCTCGGATACTCGCGTCGCGTTGGCAGAAATGGCGGCAAATTTTTACGGCCATCCCGCGCGCAAGCTCGCAGTGGTGGGTGTGACCGGCACGAACGGCAAAACCACGACGACACATTTAGTAAAGTCAATACTCGAGGCACACGGGCACAAGGCGGGACTCATCGGCACCATCGAATACAAAATAGGCGAGAAGACATTGCCGGCGATTCATACGACTCCCGAATCATTGGAATTACAAGGACTGCTTCGCCAGATGGTTGACAAGGATTGCACGTCGGTTTCCATGGAAGTTTCTTCCCATGCGCTCCAGCAATCGCGCGTGCACGGCGTCGACTTCCGCGTGGCGGCGTTTACAAATCTGACGCAGGACCATCTGGATTATCACGGCTCTATGGATGAATACTTCCGCGCTAAGAAGCTCTTGTTCGACGGTTTGGGCGATGACCGCGCGGCAGTTACCAACGCAGACGATGGCTACGGAAACCGAATTGCTGGTTCAACCAAAGCGAAAACATTCAGCTACGCAATCAACGCGGCGGCGGATATCCGTGCGACGAACATTAATATGTCGGTTGAGGGTTCCAAGATGATAGCAGAGCACGCAGGCGAAAAGACAGATATTTCCTCGCCGCTCGTAGGGCGGTTCAACGTGTATAATGTATTGACTGCATTTTCTGTTGGCGTCGCGCTTGGGGTGCCGAAGCAGACGATTCAAAAAGGTATCGCCAGCTTGCGGTCTGTGAAAGGCAGGTTCGAGCGGGTCGCATCTCCGAAAGGCTGGACGGCGATTATCGACTATGCCCATACGCCGGATGCGTTGGAAAAATGTCTGCGTGCGATTCGGGAAGTCATCCCGAACGGAAGGATTATCACCGTATTCGGTGCGGGCGGCGACCGCGATACAAGCAAGCGTCCGCTCATGGGAAAAATCGCGGGTGAGCTAAGCGATATGGCTATCGTCACTTCGGACAACCCGCGCACGGAGGACCCGCAACGCATCGTAGAAGACGTCGCGGCGGGAATTCCAAAGAACGCGCACTTGCTGAAAGAAGTCGACCGCCGCGCCGCGATACACAAAGCTGTCGAGCTTGCCCGTCCCGGAGACGTCGTGCTGATCGCCGGAAAGGGTCACGAAGAGTATCAGGTCGTCGGCACGGTGAAGCGGCACTTCAGCGACCGCGAGGTGGTCGAAGAATTGTTATGATAACGCAGACAACACAGATGATACGCAGATTGCGGATTTTACAGATGAATCGGCGTCATCTGTCATCCGTGAAAAATCTGCGAAATCTGTGGAATCAATTATGAAGCTCACGGCGGACGACCTGCTTCAGGTGCGACACGAACGCGCACTGAACATTGAAAGAATTCCGAAGTCGGGTATTACCGGAGTTTCGACTGATTCCCGGTCGGTCAAAAAAGGCGATTTGTTTGTTGCGTTACATGGTGAAAAATTCGACGGACATGATTTTCTGGAAAGCGTGGTAAAAGCCGGCGTCTCGGCGCTGTGTGTCGGGCAAACATGGTTTTCGCTGAAAGGTGGTTGGCTTGCGGGAAGCACTGTACCGACAGTAGTAGTCAAAGACACCACCAGGGCGCTTGGAGAGTTAGCGCGGGTGTATCGGCGGAAATTCAACATCCCGGTGCTTGCCGTTGGCGGCAGTAACGGGAAAACAACGACAAAAGAAATGATTGCAAACGTCCTGCGGTCGAAATATCCGGTGCTCAGCACGGAAGGAAATTTGAACAACCACATCGGCGTGCCGCAAACGATATTCAGGCTGGAAAAAAAACACAAGGCGGCTGTCGTTGAAGTCGGAACGAATCATGCCGGGGAAATCGCGTACCTGTGTGAAGTGTTGGAGCCGACGCACGGGTTACTTACGAACATCGGCCACGAGCATTTGGAATTTTTCCGCGACCTGAACGGCGTTGTGAAAGCCGAGGGAGAGCTTTTCGCCTGGTTATCAAAGCACGCCAAACAGGGTGGAACGAGTGCCGTGGCATTTGTGAACGCAGATGACCGGCGGCTTGCAAAGCAGGCAAGCCGTGTGAAGAAAAAAATCGCGTACGGTTTTCACACGAGCGGCGTGGCGGTGAAAGGCACCATTCTCGGGTTCGACCGGCAAGGCAATGGCGAGATCGAGGTAAAACCCAAAGGCGGCAAATCTTTTTCAGTGAAGCTGAACGTGCCCGGCGAGCATTATGCGATGAATGCTCTTGCCGCTTCAGCGGTCGGGATTGCGTTTAAGGTCCCTGTGTCAAAAATACAAAAAGCCCTCGCGGCGTTTAAAGCGGTCAGCAAAAGGATGCAAGTGCTTCATATCGCTGGAGTTACAGTTATTAACGATACGTACAATGCCAATCCAGATTCCGTGTTGGCGGCACTTTGGACGTTAGGCACGATGAAAACATCCGGTAAACGGATAGCTGTGTTAGGGGATATGTTCGAGCTTGGCTCGCACTCGGAAGAAGCTCACCGATCAATCGGGCAAGCCGCCGGTAAAGCGGGCGTCGAATACTTGCTCACACACGGCGCGAATGCGCGGCTGATTCACGACGCGGCGGCGGTACCGTTCAAGGCGCATTATGACCAGAAGAATATTCTCTCAGAGTATCTGTGCGAACTGCTCTCCGCGGGTGATGTGGTATTGGTCAAAGGTTCGCGGAGTATGAAGATGGAAGACGTTGTAGCTTTTTTACAGGCGCGCTTACAACGAGCTACATCATAGAACGTGCTCTATTATTTCTTGACATATCTCGACAAGACGTACGACATACCGGGCTTCGGCGTGTTCCGGTATATCACGTTCCGTTCAGGTGCGGCGGCGGTCACCGCGCTGGTGATCGCATTCTGGCTCGGTCCAATAATTATCCGGAAATTAAAAGAGCGGCAAATCGGCGAAGCCGCGAAACTCGAGGCGCCCAAGACACACCTCTCGAAAGCAGGCACGCCAACGATGGGCGGGTTGATTGTGTTGTTGTCGATTGTCGTTCCGGCACTCTTGTGGGCGGACATTGCGAACATGTATGTCGCGTTGGTGTTGTTTGTCACCGTCGCGTTAGGAGCGGTCGGATTCCTCGACGACTATCTGAAAGTCGTCAAGAAAAAACCGAAAGGGCTGATCGGGCGGTATAAAATTGTCGGGCAGGTTTTCGTCGGGTTCGTCCTCGGCAGTATCATTTATTTTTATCCGGAATGGTTCGACGCGACGCTCGTACCGGTGAGTTCAAAAACGACGGTGCCGTTTTTCAAAAGTTTGGAATTCGATTTTGGCGTGTTCTATATCCCGATGGTGATTCTCGTTATCACCGCGACGTCCAATGCGGTCAATCTCACGGACGGGCTGGACGGCCTCGCCATCGGCACCGTCGGCATTGTCGGCGCGACGATTGCCATCATCGCATACATATCGGGACACTTCGAACTGAGCCAATATCTGACGATTCCGTTTCTGCGGGGAAACGGGGAGCTGGTGGTGTTCTGCGCCGCGTTGGTGGGAGCGGCGCTCGGGTTCCTCTGGTTCAACTCGTACCCCGCACAAGTCTTCATGGGCGATACCGGCTCGCTTGCGCTCGGCGGCATCATCGGAGCGATGTGCGTCCTCATCAAAAAGGAACTGCTCCTTCCGACACTCGGCGGCGTATTCCTAATGGAGACGCTTTCGGTCATCATCCAGCGCACGTATTTCAAATATACGAAGCGCAAGTACGGCGAAGGGCGGCGCATCTTTAAGATGGCGCCCATCCATCATCATTTTGAACTGCTCGGCTGGCCCGAGCCGAAGATCGTAACGCGTTTCTACATCGTCGCTATTCTTATGATGATTTTGAGTCTGGCGACATTTAAGGTGAGATAGTGATGACGCAAATGACACAGATAACGCGGATTCAAACGCAGACGACGGATGACACGGATAAGAGAATCAGCAATCTGCGTACAATCTGTGAAAGTCTGAGTAATCAGTAATGGATGTTGCTCGGCTTCAAAATAGTAACGTTAGCATTATCGGCGCGGCGCGAAGCGGCGTTGGCGCGGCGAAGCTCCTGCAGTCGCAAGGGGCGACAGTATTTGTCAGCGACCGGGAGCTGGAACCCGAACTCGCGTCCCATATCGCAAATCTCAAATCAGCCGGGATTGCGTTTGAAACAGGCGGGCACACAGACCGGGTCTATAACTGCTCGCTGATGGTGGTCAGTCCGGGCGTTCCGAGCAATGCGACGGTCATTGTAGAAGCGCGCAAGCGCGGCATCAAGGTGGTGAGCGAGATGGAGGCGGCGAGCTGGTTTTGCAAAGCGCCGATTGTCGCCATCACCGGCAGTAACGGAAAAACGACGACGACGACATTGCTTGGGAAAATATTGGAGGAGGCGCAACAGAAGCATGTGGTCGCCGGGAATATCGGCACCGCGTTTTCCGGCGTCGTTCAGGAATTAACAGAGAGCGATGTCGCCGTGTTGGAAGTGAGCAGTTTTCAGCTCGACCACATTGAGACGTTTCGCCCGAAGATTGCCGTCATCCTGAATATCACGCCGGACCACATGGACCGGTATGAGAACTCGATGGAAAAATATTCAGCGTCTAAAGCGCGGGTGTTCATGAATCAAACGATTGAGGATACACTCATCTACGACGTTGACGACCAACAGACGGTAACGACGGTGCGACAAGCGAACAGCAGAACGATTGGATTCAGCGTCACGAAGCCGTTGGCTGAAGGCGCATTCATCGAGGAAAAGCGATTGGTGACACTGCTGAACGGCAAACGGACGGCTGTGCTTTCTACAAACGAGCTTGGCATTCGCGGGACGCATAATGTGTACAATGCGATGGCGGCAACGCTTGTCGCAGAACTGCTCGGCGTCGGCGCGCCGGCAATTGCTACAGCGCTCAAGAATTTCCGAGGCGTGGAGCATCGGCTGGAATTTGTACGTGAGTTAAACGGTGTCAAGTATTACAACGATTCGAAAGCGACAAACGTGGATTCCGTCCGCTACGCGTTGCAAGCGTTCCACGAACCCCTGGTGGTCTTGCTTGGCGGCAGGGATAAAGGAAACGATTATACTCAGCTTGTGGAATTAGTCAAACAACATGTCCGTGCAGTTGTGG
>DATCJD010000297.1:0-6685 GCA_036507435.1 Bacteroidota bacterium | reverse complement strand
CGGTGTGTTACGGCGAACTCAACGTGCTCATTGCCGGCGCGCACGGGGGCGTTTCCGTGGGTCCGGACGGCGCGACACATCAGGCGCTGGAGGATTTGTTCCAGGTGTGCAGTTTGCCGAATATGAACGTGGTGGTACCCTGTGACGCCATCGAAACACGGAAGGCGACGGAGGCACTGCTGTTCGACATCCATGGTCCGAAATACATCCGTTTTGCGCGCGAAGCAACGCCGATTGTGACAACGGAACAAACGCCGTTTGTTTTCGGCAAAGCAAACGTGATCCGACTGCGGCAGAGGGAGCACCGGTTCATTGATGCATTCGAAACGTGTCTTGCCTCCGAATATAAGAACGAAAATGAACAGATTGCGCTGATCGCGTGTGGGCCGATGGTGCCCGAAGCGATGCGTGCGGCGTACATCCTGAAAGAAGAATACGGCCTGGAAACGCGCATTGTGAACATGCATACTCTGAAACCGTTGGATGCGGATGCTATCATCGAAGCGGCGAAAGCGACAGGCATTGTCGTAACGGCGGAAGAGCATCAAATCGGTGGGCTGGCAGACCGCGTGTGCAGGATCATTACCGAATCGCCGGAATTATATCACATGCCGGTGATTACCGGCTCAATTGGCGTCAAAGACCGGTTCGGTGAATCGGGCGCGCCGTGGGAGTTGATCAAAGCGTTTGAAGTCAGCGCAGAGCACATCGCGCGCAAAGCGTCACTTTTATATGATATTAAAATAAAATCCATGGAAGCGAAGTACTGAACGGTTTCCGGGAATGTTGAAACGTTCCCTTAGAAATATTAACGAGGTGTCCTATGAAACTCGCAGAACGAATAACCCGGTTAGGAACTGAAACCGCGTTCGATGTGCTTGTGGAAATCAATGCTCTGCGGGCGCAGGGGAAGGATATTATCGCTCTGTCCATTGGCGAGCCGGCGTGCGCTACCGCCGACAACATTAAAGATGCCGCGAAAAAAGCGTTGGATGAAAATCTTACGCACTACAGCCCCTCGGCGGGCATTCCGGAATTCCGCACAGTCATTGCGGAGTATGTTGCGCGCACACGCGGGGTTCCCGTTTCGCCGGACGAAGTCGTTGTTGTCCCGGGCGGCAAGCCGATTATGTTCTTCGGTTTGCTCGCCTGTGTTGAAGAGGGGGACGAAGTGATCTACCCACTGCCCGGTTACCCGATTTATGAATCTATGATTCGCTTCACGGGGGCTAAACCCGTTCCGTTACGGTTACGCGAAGAGCGCGGGTTTAGTTTTGATGTGAAGGAACTGCGTTCGCTCATCAGCGACCGGACGAAGATGATCATTGTCAATTCGCCGCATAACCCCACGGGGGGCATTATCCCGAAAAACGATTTGCACGAAATCGCCGAACTAGCGCTCAAGCATGATTTCTGGGTCCTCTCGGACGAAATTTATTCGCGCATTATTTACGACGGCAAAGCGGAGAGCATTATTCAATTTCCCGGTATGAAGGAGCGAACGATTATTCTTGACGGCCATTCGAAGACATACGCCATGACCGGCTGGCGCGTAGGCTTTGGCGTAATGCCGAAACACCTTGCCGCTGTGGTAACGCGGTTGATGACAAACTCCAACTCCTGCACGGCGACTTTCACCCAGTATGCGGGGATGGAGGCTCTCACCGGTCCCCAAGACTATGCCGAACGGATGATTGCAGAGTATCGCAAGAATCGCGACTTGATTGTCGACGGCCTGAACCGCATTGACGGTTTCTTCTGTCACACGCCCGCGGGCGCGTTTTACGCATACCCCAATGTGACGAGGGTGTGCAGGATAAAGGGGTTCAGAGATTCGAAGGAACTCCAGCGGTTCTTGCTCTACAAAGCAGGCGTCGCAGTGCTTGGCCAGCAGTGCTTCGGAACACGCACCCGTGACGACGACGAGGAATATATCCGCTTGTCGTACGTTTCTTCTGCAAAGGATATAAAAGAAGCGCTTCGCCGCATCGAGGCGGCGCTGGCGAATGAGATTCTCATAGAAGAGTTTATTGATGAGGAGCGGGTAAAGGAAGCGATAAAGCAGTGACCGTTTTAGGCGAGAGGGATAACCCTTGCCAATAACATAAGGAGAATTTGTCCATGCTCGACCACTATCGTGATGCGATTACAAAAGCTGTGTGTGTCGAATGCTTAAAGCATTCCGGGCAAGGCATGTGCGGTATCGGCGGGTCGGATGAGTGCACGCTTATCAGGTTTCTACCGGAAGTTGTCAGTATTGTGCAAACGATTGACAGCACGTTGATGCATGACTATGTGCACGAACTGCATACTGTTGTCTGCGTCTCCTGTCGAGAAAATCAAGACGGAAGCTGTACACTGCGCGGGAGCACCGGCTGTCCGCTGGATCTCCATTTCCCATTGATAATCAGCACCATCAAAGAGGTGCAAGCGAGAGAAGTAACGGCGTAGGGGACATAAAACAAATCAACGGCGCAAGGTTGATCGTGACACACATGATAGTGGTATGAAATTCATATTTGAAATGGAAATAACTATGCAAACCATCAATACGCTCGCAAAAGAATTCCTTACTCATAACCGGATTGCCGTGGCAGGGGCATCGGGGAAGACTCACAATGTCGGGAACTATATTTACTCTATAGATAACTTAACTCAAGGAGTCAGAAATCGTAGAATACCTATACAGAATGTGTACGGAGACAATGTTGAATTTCTCATCGCGTAAAAATGAAATATTCAACAGAAAGAGAGAGCAGATGTCGGCTAATTTTTTTTTTTGCTTCTTCGAGAAGCGGAATTCTCATTATTGGAGAGTGGTGGAGTAAGTTGAATAAAATATGTCCATTTTGAAGGTTGTGCGCCATCTCGCCCTGTGGCATAGAGATTGCGATTGTGTTTGAGCGAGAAGGTCTGTACTTTACGCGTGTAGAGTTACTCAACGCTGTGCCGTGACCTTCAGTTATTGCAACGACCACCGAAAGACCAAACGTGAAAAGAATTTTCCCGGCATCATTTTACAATGTGGTAACGCTCTCCGGCGCGGCGATTGCCGTCGTAAGTTTCGGCCTCATTCTGTTTCTGATGGTGTTGGAGCTTTTTTCGGAAACGCAGAAGCCGTACATGGGCATTATCGCGTTTGTCATCCTTCCGGGGATCATGCTGTTCGGGATTTCTCTCATCATTGCTGGAATCGTTCGCGAGCATCGCCGGGTAAAGATGGGGCAATCGGCAGAGCCCCAGCTTCCGCATATCGACTTGAATAACCCGCGGCACAGGGTCGCTTTTACGTACTTTTCGTTCGGCACTATTCTCCTGCTCATGTTTTCGGCGTTCGGCAGTTTCAAGGCGTACGAGTATACCGACTCAGACCAATTTTGTGGTGAAACATGCCATTCGGTCATGGAGCCGGAATACACGGCGTACCAATTTTCTCCTCATGCTCGAGTAGGGTGCGCAAAGTGTCATATCGGTCCGGGTGCTGGGTGGTTCGTCCGTTCCAAGCTTTCCGGCGCCTACCAAGTGTACGCAACACTGTTTAATAAATATCCCCGCCCGATTCCCACACCGATTGAAAACCTTCGTCCCGCGCAAGAAACATGCGAGCAGTGTCATTGGCCCCAACATTTTTTTAATGAGAAACAACACGAGAACTCGTACTTCCTCTCGGACGAGCACAATACAAAATGGAACCTGAATCTACTCATGAGAATTGGCGGAGGAAACAGTGAAGCAGGCCCAACGTCCGGCATTCATTGGCACATGAACATTGCCAATGAAGTCACCTACGCACCGCTTGATACACAGAGGATGGTGATTCCGTGGGTTAAGGTGAAAAACAGAGAAGGAATTGAAAGGGTGTACAGGAGCACAGAAATAGAAGTGACAGACGAGGAACTTGCATCAATTCCAACACGCCGTATGGATTGTATCGATTGCCATAATCGGCCCACGCATATTTATCACCCGCCTGCACAGTCGGTGAATCACGTCATGGCTCTGGGTTGGATCGACCCGGGGTTACCAAGCATCAAAGGTATTGCCGTTGAAGCCCTTGAGAGGCTCTACACCACAAAGAAAGTTGCTCTTGATAGCATAAAGACCATTGTGACAGAATACTATCAACAGAACTATCCGGACATGGTAACGGCGAAAGCGCCGGCAATAGAACGCGCAATCACAGAATTGCAGACGATCTACAAGCGGAATTACTTCCCAGAGATGCAGGCGAGCTGGAAACAGTTTACAAATAACATCGGGCACTTATACTACCCGGGCTGTTTTCGTTGTCATGACGGGAAACATGTTTCCGACGATGGAACGGTGCTCTCCAAAGATTGCAACCTCTGTCATACGATATTAGCCCAACAGTTTGAGAAAGATAAACTGCGTCTTTCGCTCGGCGGGATTGACTACCGCCATCCTGTCGATATCGGCGATGCGTGGAAAGAAATGAACTGCAGTGATTGTCACAGCAATCAATAACCTATGAACGAGCAGCCCGAGAACCAATATCAACCGCAGTACCAGCAGAGTAAGCGCGACTTCCTTCATTATTTTCTTGGAGGAAGCCTGTTTGCGTGGATCGCTTCTGTGCTGTACCCGGTACTGGCTTATCTAAAACCACCCAAGCAAGCGGAGGTGGAGGTCACGAGCGTCAAGGTGGGCAAACTGGCTGATATCGCAACAGATAGTGGACAGATCGTAAAATTCGGGTCGAAACCGGTGATACTTGTTCGTGCTGGAAATGGGGACTTGCATGCCTTCTCTGCAACCTGCACACACCTGGATTGCACCGTGCAGTACCGTGCGGACATGGGGATGATCTGGTGTGCGTGCCATAACGGCAAGTACGACATCAACGGGCGCAATGTATCCGGTCCGCCCCCGCGCCCGCTGGATGAATTTCGAGTCGTTGTTCAGGGAGAGGATGTGCTCGTTTCCAAAAAAACATAATCATGCTCTGGCAAAAACTCTATAAATGGGTGGATGACCGCGTACAGCTTCGCACGCTGGTCGAATTTTTGGGTAAAAAATACGTGCCTGTACACAGGCATTCTGTGTGGTACTATTTCGGCGGTGTTTCGCTTTTTCTATTCATCATTCAGGTTGTTACCGGTATCCTGCTCCTGTTGTACTACAAGGGCAGTGAAGAGCTCGCGTTCGAGAGCATCCAGTTTATCATGGCGAAGGTTCCCTTCGGGTGGCTGATTCGTTCCATCCATAGTTGGGCGGCGAATTTGTTTATCCTGACGGCGATGATCCACATGTTCAGTGTCTATTTTGAGAAGGCGTACCGGAAACCGCGCGAAATCACATGGCTGACCGGCATGCTGATGTTTTTCCTTGCGATGGGCTTTGGGTTCAGCGGCTATCTCCTGCCGTGGAATGAGTTGGCTTTTTTCGCGACGAAGGTCGGGACGGACATCGCAGGCGTTATCCCGGTGATAGGGAAACCGATTATGATTTTCCTGCGCGGCGGAGAAGACGTAACCGGCGCGACACTCTCGCGATTTTTCGGGTTTCATGTCGCGGTTCTGCCGGGAATCTTTACCGTCTTGCTGGGAATTCATCTTCTTCTTGTCCAGCGGCAAGGGATGAGTGAGCCTCTCGGTATGGAGAATTCCCCTCCTGCCGAAAAGAAGACGATGTCGTTTTTCCCGAATTTTTTGCTCAGAGATTTGCTTCTCTGGCTCATTGTGCTCAATCTTCTGGCGATCCTCGCTGTGTTCTTCCCGTGGGAGCTTGGGGTAAAAGCGGACCCCTTTGCTCCTGCTCCGGCAGGGATTAAACCGGAGTGGTATTTTATGTTTATGTTCCAGACGCTGAAATATATTCCCGCGCAAATCTGGGTGATTGACGGCGAAATTCTCGGTGTCGGAGTGTTCAGCATTGCAGGCCTTTTGTGGACGCTCATTCCATTTTGGGATAAGAAGAGCGCGCGCGGCGAGCAAAATCGCTTCATCAATTATATCGGTCTATTTGCAGTCATCTATATTATCATTCTTACGACCCTCGGATGGCTTTCATGAGACGATTCGCATTACTCGGCTTCGTTACGTTCGCGGCTGTTCTGTCGTTTGCCGGTCTTGCCGTCGCCCAAGACAAATGTCTAACGTGTCATGAAACAATCGAAGACAAGCCATCAACACTCTATAAACACGACATTCACTTCCTGAAAGGGATTTCGTGCGCGGCTTGCCACGGCGGAGATTCCAAGTCTGAGGAGATAGAAGAGGCGATGGATCCAGCCAAGGGATACATCGGCGTGCCGACGGGAGACGCCATTTCACAGCGCTGTGCAACGTGCCATTCCGACCCGGAAAAGATGAAAAGCTATAAGTCTACATTGCCGACAGGTCAATGGGAAGCTCTTCAGGAAAGCGTACACGGAAAACTTGCGATTTCCGGTACAGCGAAAATTGGACAATGCACAACGTGTCATGGGGCGCATGGCATCGTATCGGCAAAGAATCCTGCTTCGCCTGTCTACCCATTGAAGGTGGTCAAAACCTGTGCGACATGTCATGCCGATGCCTCGTTTATGAGATTGTATAACCCCTCGCTGGCAGTCGACCAACTGGATAAATACCGGACGAGCGTACACGGTGCACGAAACGCGAAAGGGGATGCGAAGGTTGCCGAATGTGCCAGTTGTCACGGAAGCCATGACATCCGGCCTGTG
>DATCJD010000296.1:0-3319 GCA_036507435.1 Bacteroidota bacterium | reverse complement strand
GAAATACCTGCACGGAAACTTCGGCCGCGGCACGTTCACCTGGTACGCGGGCCACGACCCGGAGGACTACACGCACAATGTCGGCGAGCCGCCCACGGATTTGGCGCTCTACAAAAACTCCCCCGGCTATAGGCTGATACTGAATAATGTGCTCTTCCCCGCGGCGAAGAAGAAACAGCAGAAGACGTGAGAAGCAGAAGGTAGGAGATAGGAGATAGGAGTTAGAAGTTAGAAGAAAAATAAGTGTCAGGCTGAGCGGAGTCGAAGCCTAATGCGCACAATAACAAGCTTTCGGCGGCTGACAACCCAAACCTTGACAAACAGCTTGTAAAGCAGCACGTTTTAATGTAGCATTATTATAGAGCAAACAAATGACCACAGTGTCTGTAAAATACACCTACCAAGATTTGCTGACGACTCCTGACGACCGCAACCGGTACGAAATCTTCGAAGGAGACCTTATTGCGACGCCCTCACCGAACGAAGCCCATCAATCCGCCTCAATGAACCTCTCTCTCTTGTTAGGAAGCCATATCAAGAGATATAACTTGGGAAAAATTTATACAGCGCCGTTTGATGTGTGCTTTGACAATGAGACCGTCATTGAGCCCGACCTGCTGTTTGTCTCGAAGGAAAGACTCTCTATTGTCGAGAGGCAAAGAGTGAACGGAGCGCCGGATTTGATTATCGAACTGCTTTCTCCTAAAACTGAAGACCGTGATCGCGGTTTCAAGTTCAGGCGTTGCGCGCAGGAAGGCGTTAAGGAATTTTGGCTGGTTGACCCGGAAAAACAGGTTATCGAAATTTATACGCTGACGGCGAAAGGCTACGAACTGCACGGGAAATATAGCGGCGCACAGAGCGTGAAATCAACAATGTTATCCGGACTCGAGTTTCCCGCGAATGAAGTCTGGAAATAGCCCCACCTCTTATGCGTTCTTAAACACCCTCTTCCCCACCTCACACTCAGCACATCGTTCCTCAGTGCAATAAAATTTATACAATTGAATCGCGCCCTGTTGCGCGCCTGCGGAATCTAATTTCACTTTTCCCTTTAATAGCTGTTTCGACATGAGGCGGGTGACGGAATTCTCGCTCAGCGGAGGCATCGCGTTCAGGAACGCAATCGCTCCTTCGCGCGCATCTTTATCTTTAAAGATGCGCGCGTAGAGGAAGGCAACGGGCAACACGGTATTCACAATAATATCGTCAATGCGCGATGTGCCGAGCGGCTTGATGGGCTTCGCGGCGGGCTCGTCGAAATGATAATGCCTCGACCAGAACGGGTGCGCCTCGACCTGCAACAGCTTGTGTAACACGGACTGCTTTTCCGCCGCCGGCACGCCCGATTTTGTCGTCTGGATAATTTTGCGGAACAGGTCGTTGTGCAGGAATTTAAGAATCAGCCCCGGCGCGGCGGAAAGGCGCACCGCCGGGAAATTCGCCGGGCGCGTGGGGAAAAATTGCCAGTCGGCGACGTGCAGTACTTCGCCGCGGTATTTCCCCCTCGCCGCCTGCCACGCATCAATAAGCCCCCGCGCGTAATCCTTCGATGTTTTTTCTTTCAGCGTACGAATCTTCGGCATCAATCCCGCCGCGCCGAACAGCACCGCTTCGAGCGTAACGGCGTCGAGGTCTGCCTGGCGAATCCATGCGAGCGAGACGTTCTGCGCGAGCCGCACGAACGGCTCCTGATTTTTGCTGTAGCCCAGCCCTTCCATGACGCCTTCGTACAGGATTTGCTCCCACAGTTCGCGCTTGCCGACATCGTGCTGAGTCAACTCCGGCATCGGCGGGGGAATCTCATCAGGGAAACCCTCCTCACGCAAGCCGTACTTTCGGAATTCCTCGTGCGCCTCCATTCTCTGCGTATGAGCGAGCTGTTTCAGCCGCTCGTCGAAGCGGCGGAGCTTTAGCTCAAGGCGTTCGATGGAGACATGATTCAGCCAGCGGCGGAGAAGCTCGGACGAGACGTCGCCGTTCACGCGGAAGCATTTGATCGCTTCACTGCGCCGAACGCGCTCATCGAGGATGGTCTTTTGCCAGATGGAGCGGATGGATTCGGAGAGAAAAGGCTCAAGCACGAGTACCGGCACGGTGCGCCCGCTGTGGACGACGGTAGGGGATTTCTCCGCGTCGCCCTCCAACACCACATGCAGAATGACTTTGTTATAGCGGGGGTCTTGCTCGTGGCGGTGTTGGAGCCATTCATACGCGGTGCGATGGATTTCCACGTCGCCCGCATAGGTGGTCTTGCCGATTTTTATTTTCGCGCTGCGGAAGTCCGGTCCCCCGTCGAGATTAATCGTTCCGACGCTCAGGACGTTGATGGGCTTCCCGTCCGCCGTGCGCAATTCGGATTGCTTGAGATACTGCTGCGACCAGATATGGCGCAAAAAGCGTTCGTGAATGTTGGCTGTATGGCGTGGCATTTAAAAATATTATTTGTATAGAAGTTTCTGATAGACGAAGTAACCAGTCATGGTGAGCGGAGTCGAACCATGTATTCAACTTCACCCTTCGACTCCGCTCAGGGTGACTGACTGGTAACTCCACAGCTATGCCCTATTTTTTCTATACTGGTTAATCTCATCTCTGAGTTGAACCGCCTCTTTCCGCGCCGCCTGCGCAAAATTGTTTCCCCGCGAGGCATAGATAATACTGCGGCTCGCGTTGATGACGGCAAGGTCGCCGCGTTTCGTGCAACCGTACCGCACGGCAGACTTCAAATCGCCGCCCTGCTTGCCGATGCCGGGGATAAGAATCGGCATTGCGGGAGCGAGCTTGCGCACGCGCTGTAACTCCCGCGGATGCGTCGCACCAACTACCAGCCCGATATTATGCTTAGTGTTCCATTTTACCGCGGCTTGCACCACGCGCTCGTAGAGAGGCTGGCCGCTATGTGGTTTGCCGGAGACTTTCAAACGCTGAAAATCCTTCGAGCCTGCATTCGACGTCAGCGCGAGCAGGAACACGCCTTTGCCCTTGTCGCGCAGGAACGGCTCGACGGAATCGTAGCCCATGTAGGGGTTGACGGTTACCGCGTCGAAGCCACGCTCGCTGAACAACGCGCGGGCGTACTGCTCGGCGGTATTGCCGATGTCGCCGCGCTTCCCGTCGCCGATGGTGATTATGCCGCGCGGGATATGCGCCAGAGTTTTCTCGACCACGCGCCAACCTTGGTCGCCGAGTGCTTCGTAGAACGCGAGGTTGAGCTTGTAGGCGCAGACGAGGTCGTGCGTCGCATCAATGATGCGGCGGTTGAAATTCAGCACAGCGTCAGCCGAGCGGCCGAGATGGCGCGGCAGTTGCGCCGCGT
>DATCJD010000295.1:0-6814 GCA_036507435.1 Bacteroidota bacterium | reverse complement strand
CGCAACTCGAGCACCTTCTGCACAACAAACCGCGATTGCAGGTTCTCGTTCTCCGCAATGACTAACTGCGGCAACTCGCCGCCGGGCTTGGTCGTATAGAGTTCTTTGTAATACATCAGGAAACAGAATACAGAAAACAGTAGTCAGTATTAAGCGGGTATCCCCTCCCCTTTAGGGGAGGCTGGGTGGGGTTATGCTTCTGCATTTGGTACCCCCCGTTTCAAAATCTCGTTCGCTAAATTCAAAATCGGTTGGGTGCTACGGAAATTTTCCTCCAACTTGACTGTCTTGCACTCCGGGAAGGCCTCGCCGAATTCCAGAATATTTTTAATCGTCGAGCCGCGGAAGGAATAAATGCTCTGCGCGTCGTCGCCCACCACCATGACGTTCTGGTGTTTGTAGGCAAGCAGTTTCACGATCTCCGCTTGAATGCGGTTCGTGTCCTGATACTCATCAACCATAATATATTTATACTGCTCGGACAGCATCGCCCGGACGGCTTGGTGGTGCTGGAGGAGCTTTGCGAGATTCACGAGCAAATCGTCGTAATCCATTAGGTTATGCTCACGCTTGTAGAGCACGTAGGCTTGGTGCAGGGCGGTGATGTCTGCTTCGAGTTCGATGTACTGCGGATAATCTTCCACGAGCATCGCCCCTAAGGGAGTCATCGTATTGACCGAGCGGCTGTAGAGGTCGAACAGCGCCTCCTTGCGCGGAAACCGCTTCTCACGCGCGTCGTATTTCAGGCGAGTACGGAGGAGATTCATCACATCCTCGCCGTCGGTTTGGTCGAGGATTGTGTAGTTGCGTTCGTACGCGAGCAAGCTGGCGTGTTTGCGCAAAATGGTATTGGCGAACGAATGGAACGTCCCGCCTGCCACCCGGTCGCACCTGCTATCGAGCGCGATCGTTGCGCGTCTCTGCATCTCCTGCGCCGCCTTGCGTGTGAAGGTGAGAAGCAATATGTGCTCAGGCTTCACGCCAAGCTCCACAAGATAAGCGACACGATATACTACCGTGCGCGTCTTGCCCGTACCCGCTCCCGCAATCACCAAATGCGGACCGTCAACAGAGGTCGCCGCCTCGTACTGAGCATCGTTCAGTTCGTTCTTGTAATCAATAACGAACTTCTGCGGATGCACCAGACGCAGGTTATCGTGCGGCAGTGGTTTGAGTGTGAATTTCTTCATAGATGCTGATATGCGCAGATTTTACGGATTCTCGCTGATGCGTACTCCAGAATGAATACATGCCCCCTCTCCTCTTAGGAGAGGGTAGGGGTGAGGTCTGTTTTATATCTTGTCCAGCTCAGCCACAGTTCTGTCGTTCTTCACGTTTCCAGTATTCAGCGTCGTTTTCGGCTCCAACAGCATGACTTGCACTTCCTCCTCGGCAAACGGTTTGTGCTCGACGCCTTTCGGGATGATAATAAACTCGCCCTCCTCCACCCACACCTCGCCATCGCGGAGCTTCATGCAGAATCTGCCCTTGTACACGAAAAATAATTCGTCTTCGTTGTCGTGGTGATGCCAAACGAATTCGCCCTTGAATTTCACCAGCTTGACGTGCGAATCGTTTAGCTCGCCGGCGATTTTGGGACTCCAGTGTTCATTGAACAGTTTGAATTTCTGAGCGAGGTTTACTTTAGTCAGCATCGTTTTGTGTTCCCTTTATGCGGATGTTGCGGATTTTCGCTGATGAACGCGGATACGTACCCCGGAATGATGGCAACCTACTACCTATCAGCTATAACCTAACGCCTTACTTAGAGACGCTCCTATAATACTCAATCAACGCATTCGTCGAAGCATCATGCCCTGTCGCCGGCGCTGAGCTTTGCAACTCAGGTAGTATGACTTTCGCCAACTGTTTGCCTAACTCCACTCCCCACTGGTCGAACGAATTCACCTGCCAGATAATTCCCTGCACGAAAATCTTTTGCTCATACATGGCAATCAGCGACCCAAGGACGCGCGGGGTGAGTTTTTTGAACACAATCGTATTTGTCGGTCGGTTGCCTGGGAAGACTTTATGCGGCAGGAGCTTTTCCATCTCTGCGGGCGGGAGGCTCGCAAGTTCCTTGCGTGCTTCCGACTCGGTCTTGCCGCGCATAAGCGCTTCCGCCTGGGCGATGATGTTAGAAATGAGTATCGCGTGGTGCTCGCCGATGGGATTCTGCGATTGCATGGGCGCGAGGAAATCCGCCGGTATCAGCTTCGTCCCTTGATGCAGAAGCTGGAAAAATGCGTGCTGGCCGTTTGTGCCCGGCTCGCCCCAGATCACGGGACCTGTCGTATAGTCCACCGCCGCGCCATCGCGGGTCACGCGTTTGCCGTTGCTTTCCATGTCGCCTTGTTGAAAATACGCCGCAAACCGGTGCATATACTGGTCATACGGAATAATCGCGTGCGTCTCCGCTCCAAAAAAATTATTATACCACACGCCGAGCAGTGCGAGAATGACCGGTATGTTGTGCTCATACGGCGCAGTGCGGAAATGCTCGTCCATCTCGTGCGCGCCCGTGAGCAGTTCTTCGAAATTCTCCGTGCCTATATAAAGAGCGATGGAGATGCCGATGGCAGACCACAGCGAGTAGCGCCCGCCGACCCAATCCCAGAACTCAAACATGTTCCGCGTGTCAATGCCGAACGCCGCAACGGCTTTGGCGTTCGTCGAGACGGCGACGAAGTGCTTCGCCACTGCCGCGGGGTCTTTCGCGCGCTCAAGGAACCACCGCTTCGCCGATTCCGCGTTGGTGATCGTTTCTTGCGTGGTGAACGTCTTGGACGAGATAATGAACAGCGCGGTTTCGGGGTTCAGTTTTTTAAGCGTCTCGGCGATGTGCGTGCCGTCCACGTTGGAGACAAAATGCATCCGTAGTCGAATATGTCCATAGGGCTTCAGCGCTTCGGCGACCATCACGGGACCCAAATCCGAGCCGCCGATGCCGATGTTGACGACGTCGGTGATCGCCAGGTCCGTATAGCCTTTCCAGCTTCCGTTGCGGACGAACTCGGAGAACTCCCTTACATGCGCAAGCTCTTTGTTGACTGCCGGCATTACGTCTTTGCCCTCGACCAAGACCGGCCTGTTGGAGCGATTGCGCAGAGCGGTATGCAGGACGGCTCGCTGTTCCGTGAAGTTAATTTTTTCGCCGGTGAACATCTTTCGTGTCCAGTCTTGCAGATTGGATTCCTCGGCAAGCCGGCGCAGAAGCTTCATCGTCTCGGCGGTGACGCGGTTCTTGGAGTAATCGAGCAGGATGTCATTCCACCGCACAGAGAACGCGCGGAAGCGCTGCGGGTCGGATTGAAACAATTCGCGCATATGCACACCGGCAATTGCCTTCTGGTGCGCCGCGAGCGCTTTCCACGACGGGAGCTGGGTGAGTGGGGGCATGGGGTTAATTTTCTTTTATTGGCACTCGTTGAAACGTATCAACCATTATTTTATACATCATTGTGTTCGGTCGTGAGCCTTGTTGCCTCACCAGCTTATACGTGCCGGTTACCCTTCCCGCAGTAGGACAACAGTTGGCGTCAATTTCTGTATTCCATATAGCGAAGACAAATTCCATCGCGTCATCGGAAAAGTTATTCATCTCACCCTTCCAGACCGCTTCTTTTTCTGTCAACAGATGTTCACAGCCATTAGGAGCAGGCTCAAAATAGACTCCCTGAATCTCGCCGTCAGGATGCACGACAAACAGCGTGTCTTCGTGATAATTCCCCGTGCCTCTATAATTATGCTGAATGTGCAGAATCCGTTCGCCTTGGTATATAAAAACATTCGGCTCTTCAAGAAAATCAACTACCGGACCTTCGGGGGACGATTCGAAAATCGTAACCTCGGAATAGAATTGCCCAATCTTCTTCCACAGGACAATACGGTCGGGCAACTCGCGACCACCGTGCATCGTTACCATCATCAAAGTATCCTTATCTCTAAGGACCGGAATTGCATACTTGAGTGTATCAGCGCGTTCAGATATCGTTGTCAGTTCGTTGTCGCCAAGGATCTGCTCAAGGGTGTATCTGATACCTTGTTGATTCTGAGCTGATACCTCCCGAACAATGCAAGGCAGTAAAGCCAGTATAGATAAAAGCGTATTCATCTTCATCCTCAAGCAAGTTGAACGGTGTTGAAAAATACGTTAAAAAAATGACAAAGGGAAAGATATATCATTACGTTTGCAGCATGGGTATTAATCAGGTACATTGGTGAAACAGCAGAGGTGCATGAACAGGCGACGGAGCGTCGGGGTATTGGGGTAGTGGGGCATACAACAACACGCTTCCCCGTCGCACCGTTGCACCGTCGCAGGCTGTAGAAATCGCTTCACTCTCAAATCACACTCAGTCAATAAAAACCATGAACATCCTCGTCCTCAACTGCGGAAGCAGTTCGCTTAAATTCCAGATTATCGAAACCGACCTCGAGCACATTGAGAAAAACTCGGACGTGCAGAAGGCGAAGGGCATCATCGAGCGCATCGGGAGCCAGGCGCTTATCACAGTGCAGGCGGCGGGCAAGCCGGCGCTAAAGCAAGCCACGCCGTTGCGGGACCACCGCGCCGCGCTGGATTACGTCCTACGGTGGGTCATCTCCCCCGAAGCGCACATCCCCGGCATTCAGTCGCTCTCGGACATTCAAGCGGTCGGGCACCGCGTGGTGCACGGCGCGGAGAAGTTCGTTAAGTCGGCGGTCATTGACCAGAGCGTCATCGAGGGCATCGAGGATTGCATCGAACTGGCGCCGTTGCACAATCCGGCGAACCTCAAGGGCATCCACGCGGCGCGCGAATTGCTCGGCGCGGGCATTCCGCAGGTGGCCGTGTTCGATACGTCGTTCCATACCACCATGCCGGAAACGTCGTACCTCTACGCCATTCCCTATCAATTGTACCGGCGGCATAAAATCCGGCGCTACGGTTTCCACGGCACGTCGCACCGATATGTGGCGTACCGCTACCGGCAAATCCTCGGCAAGGAACGCGAGCAGACGAACATCATCACGCTCCATTTGGGCAACGGCTGTTCGGTCTGCGCCATCCGTAACGGCGATTCGGTGGATACCTCGATGGGACTCACGCCGCTCGAGGGCTTGGTGATGGGCACACGGGCGGGCGACATTGACCCGTCTATACTGGAATTTCTTGTCCACAAGGAAGGCATGTCCCTGCCGGAAATTGACGCGCTGTTGAACAAACAATCCGGCTTGCTCGGCGTCTCCGGACTTACGAACGATATGCGCGACCTGCTGGACGAAGAGCGCGAGCACAAAGACCGCCGCGCAACGCTCGCCATCGACCTGTTCTGCCTGCGGATTAAGAAATACATCGGCGCGTATTTAGCGGAATTAGGCGGCACGGACGGGCTGGTGTTCACGGGCGGCATCGGCGAGAACTCACCGGCGATACGGAAGCGCATCTGCACCGGACTTGAATGGCTGGGTATTTCGATTGACGACACGCTGAATGCGAGCGCGGTCGGCAAAGAGCTGGAGATTACAACATCCGGCGGCAAGTTGCGCGTGTTTGTCATCCCGACAAACGAAGAACTGCTGATTGCACGGGACACGGTACGGAGTATTAAAGACGCGCCAAGACGGTGGTAGCCCACAATGTAGTTGAGTCGTGGAATAGTTGAGTAGTGGAGTTCATTACCTAGTTGCGACGGAGCATCGGAGAATAAAGCACGAACACTCCCCCATGCCCCGTTGCTCCAACACTCCGTCGCAGGTTATAAAATTGTATACATTTTGAATTTTCTGCTAAGGCTATGACGAAGACAAACACCATACTGTACATCAAAAACATGGTTTGCCCGCGCTGTATTAAAGTTGTGCGGGAGGAATTTACCAGGCTCGGGTTCGACGTTCGCAGTGTTGTGCTGGGTGAAGTCGAAGTTGGCGGCGATGTGAACACACTCCCCCTCGAACAAATCCGCCGCGTCCTGCACGAAAATGGCTTCGAGTTGATTGAAGACAAGCGTGCGAAACTGATCGAAAAAATCAAACACGCCGTCTTGAAGCTCGTCCAGAACGACGAAGAGAAGAACCCCATGCGGATGAAACATTCGGCTTTCATCGCCAAGGAAGTCGGGCAGGACTACCACACGCTGAGCTCTCTCTTTTCGTCCGTCGAAGGAATCACGCTTGAACATTATATCATTCTACAAAAAATTGAACGTGTAAAAGAATTGTTGAAATACGACGAACTGAGTCTGAGCGAAATTTCTTATATGATGGGCTATAGTAGTGTCGCGCACGTCTCGAGCCAGTTTAAGAAGGTCACGGGCATGACGCCGCGTGAGTTCAAGGCCATGGGCGGCTCCCACCGCCACCCGATTGACCATGTCGGGCATTAACAAGCGATTTTCAGCAGGAAATTGCTTTCACATCTTGTAAATCTTTCCTATTAAAGTATAAAACTTCTATCCCCGCTTGACGTTATATTAAGTAAAAGACAGCCACTAAGGCACAAAGGCTCTAAGGTAAATTCTCATATCAGAACGACTTTCTTTGTGTCTTAGTGACTTTGCGGCAAAAATTTTTCTACAAGGAGACTCATCATGACAACGAAAGAACTGAAAATCGAAGGCATGTCGTGCGGCCATTGTGTCATGTCCGTTAAAAAGGAATTGAGCAAACTCTCCAACGTGAAGGTTGAAGACGTGCAGATCGGCTCGGCGCGCGTGCAGGTGGATGAAGCAACAGTAACGGACGAACAGCTGACAAAAGCAATTGAAGACGCGGGCTATCGTTTAGTGAAAGCGAACTCATGAGCGACAGTATTATCACACAAACCCTCCCG
>DATCJD010000294.1:0-2987 GCA_036507435.1 Bacteroidota bacterium | reverse complement strand
CATCAAAAGCTTGCCTGTATTGCATGCCATACGGGTTTCAGCGCCGAGGAAATTCCGCATAAGGAAACAATCGAGCCGATCAACTGCATGACCTGCCACAGCAGCGCGCCGCGGAAGCATGCCTTTCATCCGCAGATGATGCGCGCGACCGGAAAAAACGGCGCTCCTGATGTTTCGTGTAAACAGTGTCACGGAACGCACGACGTCGTTTCGCCGAAGGTACCCGGTTCGAAATTTCATTCTACACAGCTGACAGAATCCTGCGGAACATGCCATGCAGAAGTACAACACACGTTTGCAACGTCCGCTCACGCTAAGGCATTTGCCGAAGGGGTGAAAGGCGCGCCGAACTGCCTTACATGCCACCAGAGCGCCTTCTCGAAGATTCATCCTGAAAAGGATATTGCCCAACAAAAAATAGCACAAGAGAAACAATGTTTGAGTTGTCACCTCGACGACCCGGATGTCCGCTCGCGGACAGCGCCCTCAGCCGGTTTTATTGCGGCATACGAACGAAGCGTACACGGTAAAGCTTTACTTGGCGGAAATGGTACCGCCGCGAACTGCGTTGATTGTCATGGCAGTCATGAGATGAACAAGGGTTCAGACCCTTCATCGCGAGTCAGTAAGGCGCATATTCCTGAAACGTGCGGGACATGCCACGGGGACATCGCGAAGGAATTTGCCGCCAGCGTACACGGGCAGGCGTTTCAAAAAGGCGTGGGGAGCGCGCCCGTCTGTACGGATTGCCACGGTGAGCATAATATTCTTTCTCCCTCCGACCCGAAATCGCCCGTTGCCCCGTTGAATGTTTCCGGGCAGGTATGCGCGCCGTGCCATGGTTCGGTTAAACTCACGGAAAAGTACGGCATTTCCACAAACCGGTTCGAGACATTCTCCGACAGCTACCACGGCTTGGCGGTGCAAGCCGGCTCAGTTGAGGCGGCGAATTGCGCAAGTTGCCACGGCGTGCACAACATCAGAACATCGAACGACCCTGCGTCATTCGTTCATAAGGATAACATGGCGACGACCTGCGGCAAGTGTCATGCGGGCGCAAACGAGCGGTTCGCCATCGGCGTGGTTCACGTTACAATAACCCGGCAAGAAGAGCCGGCGCTCTATTGGATTGAAACGACATACATCGTCCTCATTATTAGTATTGTCGGCGGCATGTTTGTGCATAATCTTGCCGATTTCTACAGAAAGTCACGGCGGAAAATGCTTATACGTCGTGGGTTGCTCGCAGAGGAGCACGTTGGCCATAGTCTCTATCTTCGCATGACCCTCAGTGAACGCCTGCAACACGGCTCGTTGCTCGTCAGCTTTACGGTTCTGATCGTTACAGGCTTTATGTTACGCTACCCCGATGCCTGGTGGGTGGCGGGGATTCGGAGCCTGAGCGACAGTGTCTTCGACCTCCGCAGTCTGTTTCACCGCATTGCCGCAGTCGTCATGATTGCCGCGAGCCTAGCTCACCTCTATTATATCTTGTTCACCCAACGCGGCAGGGAGCTTGTCCGCGACCTGTTGCCGAAACTACAAGATGCGCGGGATGCGGTAGCGGTGCTAAAGTATAATTTCGGCTTTTCAAAAACGAAGCCCCTGTTTGGACGCTTCAGCTATATCGAAAAGAGCGAGTACTGGGCCTTAGTATGGGGCACCGCGATCATGGCGGCAACTGGGTTCATCATGTGGTTCGATAATACGTTCATCGGTTTGTTCACCAAACTTGGTTATGACGTGGCGCGCACAGTCCATTTTTATGAAGCATGGCTGGCTACGCTCGCCATTATCGTGTGGCATTTCTATTATGTGCTCTTCAATCCGGACATATACCCGATGAGCCTTGCCTGGCTTACCGGGACACTGACCGAAACTGAAATGGCGGAAGAACATCCGCTGGAACTTCAGGACATCAAACGCAAGGAAATGATGCAAGAGGGGATTGTTATTGAAGAGGACGAACGCGTGGCGACTTCTAATAAGGATGACAAAGAAGACAAGCCAAGACCGGATAAAAAGTGAAGTCTCTAATAGAAACTTCTGAAAAATAGAATAGCGATGTCATTCCGAGGAGCAAAGCGACGAGGAATCTCGTTTTTCGTTCAAATTCAAGGGCGAGATCCCTCGCTTCGCTCGGGATGACATTATTCTGAGAATTTTTCAGAGGTCTCTAATAGATAGACTGTGACTGTTCGTGAGATACCCAGCACCACACACCCGTGTGGTTCTGTTGTTTTCCGTCCTTCCCAGATCTTCTTGTACCTCAGTCTTACTTCTGCTTCTCACGCGTAAGAGGTATTCCAAAAAATAAGAAAGCATCTCATTCTTCCTGCCTTAAAAGCTAAAAAAGCACAGGCTTTTTTTATCCTTCGGTTGGCACACAAGTTGCGGTATATGTGGATGGCAAGCTGTTTTATTGAGCACGGGTCAATTCATAAACCGAGAATTCATATGCCGCTCACCGATTCTGTTACCGGATTAGTTCGCACGCTGTATACCATCCCTGAACTTGAACGCGCCGCAAACCTGATGCGCGGGTATGACCTTGTCTGTCTTGCCGCCGCAGGCTCCGGCCATGCCGGCGGCACGCTGTCCATCATGGATATCACCGCCGCGCTGTATTTATCCGTGGCATGGCACGACCCGGAAAATCCCAGCTGGCCGCAACGCGACAGGATTATCTGGTCTGCTGGACACAAAGCTCCTGCGCTGTACCTCAGCTTAGGAATGGCGGGGTTTTACGACATCGACGAAGTAGTGAAATTGCGAAAATTCGGCAGTCCCTTCCAAGGGCATCCGCACTGGCTCAAACTTCCCGGCGTTGAAGCGTCCACCGGTTCGCTTGGGCAAGGACTGAGCATTGCTGTCGGGATGGCGCTGGGACTTCGACTGGACCAGAACAAGGAATCACGCGTCTATTGCATCATGGGCGACGGCGAACAGCAGGAAGGCCAAATCTGGGAAGCCGTGATGGAGGCAGG
>DATCJD010000293.1:0-7002 GCA_036507435.1 Bacteroidota bacterium | reverse complement strand
GACCTGATGATTTCGGGGCACACGCACGGCGGGCAATTTTTTCCGTGGAACTATGTAGCCGCGCTCGCACAGCCGTACATCTCCGGTTTGCATAACCACAACGGCACATGGGTGTACGTGAGTAAAGGAACGGGTTACTGGGGACCGCCGGTACGACTCGGCGCGCGTTCGGAAATCACCGTCCTTACACTTACGACAAAAAAAATGATAGCGTGACCGCAACCCATACGTATGGATAACCTTACGCATAGCCTTGCAGGCGCGCTCGCGGCAAAGATTGTCGAAACCAACTCCGGCAACAAGAAGCCGCGTGCTCGTGCGGTTCAAGAGACGGACGTAGAACAAAAAAAAGTCTACCGCACGGTGTTTTGGCTGACTGTCGTCTGCGCGAACCTGCCGGATATCGACGCGCTGTTTAATCTTGCCGGCGACCCGTTTTTCGTCATCAAGCATCACAGGGGAATTACTCACTCCCTCCTATTTGCGCCAGTGTTGTCTTTCCTCCCCGCTCTGCTTGCCTATATTGTCTCGCCGGTGAAGAACCTCAAGCACCTTTGGTTGATGGCGTTACTTGGCGTCTACCTGCATATTTTCTTCGACCTGATCACGTCGTTCGGTACTCAACTCTTCGCCCCTCTATCGGCTGAACGCTTCTCATTGGATTGGATGTTCATCATCGACCCGGTCTTCACTGGAATTCTTCTTCTTCTGCTTTTCCTCGGAAAGCGCATGAAACGACATGCCCGCTCATTTGCATTAGCCGGAGCCGTGTTCGTTGTTTCATATCTGTTGGTTGAGATGGCATCCCATAGCGTGGCGCAGAACCGCATTGCGCAAGCCGCCAAAGAGCAAGGCGTTGAGGCAGTGCGTGTTTCGGCGTTGGCACAGCCGTTGAGTATTTTTCGGTGGATGGGGTTAGTGCAGACGCACGATACAGTTTACGTAACTCATTTTTCCCTCTTTAATAGTCCGGAACCACCCGTGTTTAGGAAATTCCCCCAAGCCGGCGACCGGTTTGTTGCGAGCGCGATGCAGACAGAGGAAGCAATGTGGTTTATGAAGTTCGCCCGTCATCCACTCGTGCAATCACAAGAGGATGGGCAGAAATGGATTGTAGAGATGCGCGACTTGCAGTTTTCGTTCGACCCAGAACTGGCAAAAACACTCGGCAACGCATTCGGGGTCGTGGAAGCGGAACGCCGCCTGCCGTTCATTTTGCAGTTTGAGTTTTCACACGACGGCGAACTGTTAGCGAGGAGGTTTAATAGATAGGTCGTTGTGAAGTACGTTCCCGACATTGAGTTGGATATTGTCATTTATAGTTACGATATTCACTAATCATCTTCAGATTACTGCACGAGCGCGTTAGTTAGAGACCTGCGATGCCCGATAAAACTAAATTCTGGTACTTAAAACATTTTAACATGTTTGAGAATATGGATGATAAGGTGATGGAAACCGTCAGCCGAATGTCCTCCATGTCAACGGTCAAGACGCACGAGCCGATTTATTTCCCCGACGAGCCGTCCCGCTCGATTTTTTTCCTCAAGGAAGGTCACGTAAAAATCTCCCGCCTGACCCCGGACGGCAAAGAAGCAATTGTTGATGTCGTGGGCCCAGGAGAGATTTTCGGCGAACTGTCGTTTGCAGAAGAAGCGGACGCCCGCAACGAGATGGCGCAAGCGATGGACGATGTTATTATTTGCGCCGTGAAAATGGAAGATTTCGAAGGCCTGTTGAAAATGCACCCGGAATTGAATTTCCAAGTTACAAAGCGCATCGGGTTGCGGCTTAAAAAAATCGAAGAGCGGGTAACGGATCTGATATTTAAAGATGTCAAGAAACGGATTGCCAGTTTTCTCGTACGCTATGCAGAAGAATTTGGCAAAGTCAAAGCCGGCGTTGTTACGATGAAAGCACCCCTCTCCCACCAGGAAATTGCCACGCTTACCGGCGCCGCCCGCCAGACAGTGACCACCACGTTGAACGAATTCCGCTCCCTGGGGCTCATCGATTTCTCCCGTCAGGATTTCACGATCAAACAGTTCGACAAACTGCAGCAGCTCGCAAAATAATCCCCGTTTAGCCCCTCAATAAAGCTTTTTTTTATCGCATTTTCTAATTGTCTCCCAGCGGACAGTGTAACATTGATGCTCTTCCTATATTGATTCCAATATCAACAAGGAGAAGCAAGCATGTTCATGCCGAAGTATAACCTGATCGAAATTTTTATAGAACAAAATTGCCGCGCGTGTGATGAGGTCCTTGCTGTCATTGCTGCGTTCGCTGATCAGGTGTCTGTTGCGGTTACCGTTTTCGACCGTGAGAGCGACCCGACCATTTTTCGAGAGCGGCGGGTGCTCATCAGCCCAGCCACGTTTGTAAATGGGAGGCTTGCGTTCTACGGCAGCTTTTCGGTGGACGCACTGAGGAACCATATTATTCATGCAGGTTAACCACGAATTCATCAACTAACAAAGGAGTACAACAATGCAACCACACAATTTTGGAAAAGCCTGTGGAGCCGGAATCGCCGGTACGGCAGTAATGACCATGATGACAATGGTCGCCCCGATGATGGGTATGCCGGAGATGAATATCCCCGCAATGCTCGCTGGTTTTATGGGATTCCCAATCGTGTTGGGGTGGGGCGCACACTTTATGATTGGTACAACTCTTGCACTTGGCTATGTCTATTTTTTCCACTCGAAATTGCCCGGCGCGCCCTGGCTGAAGGGGGCAATATACGGTCTATTTCCATGGTTCCTCGCACAGATCATGGTGAACCCGATTATGGGAGCGGGAATATTTGCCGCAAACACCCCAGCACCCGTCATGATGGTTATGGGTAGTCTGATGGGCCACCTTGTGTACGGGGCGGTCGTCGGCGTTATCTATGGAAGCACCGTAAAGCAACCGATAGCAGTTTCACTACACTAACATCAATCACAATTCATCAGGAGAATCAATATGAAAACGTCTGGTATGTTTCTTGCAGTGATTCTTGCCACAGTACTGTTTTCAACAACGGTACTTGCTCAAGACAAGAAAGAAATGAAAGAGATCACCGTAACTGGCGAGGTCATCGACACTAAGTGTTATTTGACCGGCATGATGGGCGGCCGTGGAGAGGAACACGAAGATTGCGCCATCGCGTGCATGAAAGGTGGCTTGCCGCCGGGAATCGTCGAGGACAAAACGGGAACTGTGTACATCCTCGCCCCTGAAAAAGGGACGAAAGGCGGCAACGAATCGCTCGTGAAGTATGCAGCGAAAACGGTGACCGTGAAAGGAAAAGTTGTTGAAAAAGGAGGGTCGAAAATACTGCTGTATTCAAGCCTTGAAGCAAAGTAATGTTGAAGAGGCAGTGAGAGAGCGGCCGAAGGCAAAGTCAGTGGGGAACATTCGTGTTCCCCAAAGGCTTTTCATAACCCGCATTGAGCGGAGGAAGCTAGACAATGGAAAAAACATCAATCACAACCGTCGGTGGAGTCGTAACGGCCGTGTTCGCGTCGCTCTGTTGCATAGGACCGGTCCTCGTGGCTTTGTTAGGAATTGGAAGCATCGGAGCCTTTGCCGTTTTTGAAAGTTATCGCTGGTATCTTATTGCGTCAACAGTTCTTCTCCTTGGGTTGGCGTTCTTGATGGTGTACAGGAAACACGAGGTCAAGTGTGAAGACGGCACGTGCAGGGTCGAAGATGCAGGAAAGTGGAATAAAGTCGGAGTGTGGGGCGCGACGTTCATTTCGGCGTTTGCGATAGCATTTCCGTACTTGGGGATCGCCACCTCATCCGGGGTACACGCGAACGTTTCCGGCAACACAGTTGTCGTTCTTGCCATCGAAGGAATGGATTGTGAGGTGTGCGCGAAGGGTCTTGAGGGCTCTCTCGCCGGTATGGACGGCGTCCGTAAGGCTGTTGTCGAATTCGAGCAGGGGAAGGCGATTGTACAGTATGACGCGTCGGTCATTCAGTCGGAGGCGCTTGTTGTCCGGGTAACGGAGAATGGGTTCCATGCGAGAATTTCCGAGTATCGGAAAGGAGAAGAAAAATGAATTCTTGTTGCGCTCTGCCCGTTGAAGCCCTCGCTGCCGACCAGCATAAGCAAGGAGGCCAGTGCTGCTTGGTCACTGAAAAAACAGAAGCGCCGGCGAAAGCAGAATGTCCCATCTCGAAGACCCTCTCTAGAAAAGTGCAGCGAAGAACCGTGGAGCATCTGGTCAAAACGGAGAGCGTAGGGTCGATTCAAAACGTGCAATACTATTATTGCACGGCTCCCGATTGCAGCGTTGTCTATTTTCCAATCGAAAACGCGCCTCCCATCACACTGAGCAACGTAAATGCGAAAGTGTTTTCAAAGGACGGAGGCGAGGACGTCAACGTCTGTTATTGCTTTGAATGGACGCGCGGGCGTATCAAGGATGAAATCGTGCGAACCGGAAAATCGACCGCCTCCCTGCAAATTGCAAGAGAAGTCAAAGCTGGAACCTGCGCATGCGATGTCAAGAATCCCAAAGGTGAATGCTGTTTGGGGGATATTAACGCAGTTGCCAAGCAAATGCTGTCAGACAGAACATTTTCACAAAACACTTGACAGATACCCCCTCTCTATGGTTATATTAGATGTATGAAGAATGGACACGATGAGGCGGCTATAAGCCTGCAAGAGAAAAAGGAGATCGTAAAGCGACTTCATCAAATCGTGGGACAACTTGCAGGCGTCGAAAAGATGATTGAGGAAGGTCGACAAGTCAAAGACATTTATGGGCAATTGAAGGCTGCTGAACGAGCACTCCATGGGGCGATATACGACGTTCTGGACAACCAGATCAAGAAGCATTTTGCAGAGGTTTTGGTTGAACGGTTAGCGGTATGTCCCGGTGACTGTGATGACGCGGAACGCTTGCAATTTCTCAGGAGTGAATTTCCTAAACTCGAACTGAAAGAGCTCATTAACGAGCTTGCGTGGGTGAGAAACTCGCTCAACTCCGTTGCAACGAACAAACGCGAATCCCGGAAGGAGGTGAGGTTGGAATGAAACGTAGAATGATTCTATTACTGGGTATCATTGGGTTAACGGTAAGCGCATTTGCCTTCTCAGGGTCAAACCCGCAAGCGAATGACGATGCGTGTCCGCTCAGGGGAACCCCTTCCTGTCCGGACTATCCCGCTTGCTGTAAATAGCTGTCGCGATCGGCTCGCTTTGAGGCCCGGGCTTTTCTACTGGGCCTCTTTATTTCTGCTTTTATCATTCAGTTTTATTCCCGTGACGCCTTTAGCTTCTGGTGGATTTCGTCGTGCCCTTCGCGCGGTTCGAGGTGGGTGATGATGTGCACGGGAAGCGAGAATCCCAGCTTGACGGCGGCTTCGATTTCCGTCGCCTTGCGGTGGGCGTCTTCGATAAGTTCTCCGTGAGAAAACAATAAATGTGTCTCCACCCAGAGCGTCGTGCCGCTCTGCCGGTAGCGAAGTTCGTGATACCACAGTCCGCGCTTCTGCGTTTCAGCATCAAGCACTGCCCGCAGTTGCCGCTCTAATTCGGGGTCGCCTTCGTCCATCAGCCCGCCGACGGATTGCCGGAGAAGTTTTCCGCCCGACCATAATATGTTGAACGCCACAAGAATAGCGAGGATTGGGTCGAACGGCAGCCAGCCCGTCCATATGGTCAGCAAAAGCCCGACGATCACGCCGAAACTCGTCCACGAATCGGTCAGCACATGCTTGCCGTTCGCGATGAGGATGATCGACTTGTGCCGCTTGCCCTGCCAGATAAGATACCCGCCCAGCGCGGCGTTGATGGCGGTCGCCGCCGCCGTGTAAAGGACGCCCGTGCTGAGGTTCTGCAATTGTAACCCGCCCAGCCACTTGATGATAGCCTCGTAGAGAATATACATCGCCGCGAGGACAATCATCATCCCTTCCATGCCGGCGGAGAAGTAGCCGATTTTTTCGTGGCCGTACGGGTGACTGGTGTCCGCCGGCTTCAGGCTGAGCCAGAGGCTGAACGCCGCGAACCCGACGGCAACGACATGCACGACCGATTCGGCGGCATCCGAAAGAATGGCGGCTGAACCCGTGATGGTATACGCGTACGTCTTCCCTGCGAGCATCAGGAACCCCACGCCGAGCGACAGCCCGATGGCGAACTTTTGCTGTGAGACGGAGCTTCCGTTGTGATGTGAAGGAATACCGGGTTCTAAGAGAGGGTTATGCATTGGAGGATTTGTGGGCTGGTGAAAGCGTGACAAGCTTCTCCCAACTTGAATCTTTTCAATCGTCAATCGACAATCACACAATTGTCAATGGTCTCATCCCCACGCCGTTCCCGAGCGGAAAAAGACGACGGCAATCCAGCCGATAATCAACGCAAGCGCAATGGCAATACGATATTTCTGGTTTTGGGTCATGATATATTCATGAGGAACGATATAACATAGCAACAAACGCCGCGAGAAGCAATGAAGAGCAACAGCTGGTAGTGTCCTAATTTGAATAAGGTTTGGTGGGACAGGCATTCGTGCCTGTCAGAAAGAAGTCAGACAAGAATGTCTGACCTACCAAACAAGGACACTGCACAGCGGCCGAGTATATTTATCCATGCATGGATTTAATATCATCCGGAGTGAAACGTACGATCTTGATGACACGCGCCATTGGACGTTCAAGTGTTGGAACCGCAAGCATCGCCTGCTCCTTGTTCTCGGCTTCAACAACAACCCAGCCGGTGTGTTCGCCGTCCTTACAGCCAAAATCCCAGCGTGTTACATTGCCTGCAAACACGATATTTTTAAGGGCTTTCACGCAATCCTGTTGCGTATGCGGCGAAATAACTAAATAGCGATCCATAGCGAGCCTCCTATTCTGTTGTGTCCGTTTGTCTAACAGTGGCTGAGCCTAAAATAATCTGCCCGGGCCGCGCGCCGGTATGGTTTTCATGGCTGATGACAATGTTCCCATTTACAAATACATAATGTATGCCCGTCGAGTACGCGTGTGGCTTCT
>DATCJD010000292.1:0-5417 GCA_036507435.1 Bacteroidota bacterium | reverse complement strand
GGGTAGCGCGGCAATGGCAGAGAACGGCAGTCAACACGGAAGCGAAGTACTTGCTCCTGCGCCATGCGTTTGAGACGCTCGGCTGTGTGCGCGTGGAATTCAAAACAGACGTGCTGAACGAAGCGTCACGCGCCGCCATCCTCCGCCTTGGAGCGAAGGAGGAGGGGATCTTGCGGAAGCATCTGATCACACAGACCGGACGAGTACGGGATTCCGTGTATTACAGCATCATTGATACGGAATGGATCGAGGTGAAAAAAAAGTTGGAAGAAAAATTACGCCGGTAAAATGGCCGCCCCGCAGAGCGACCATTTTACCGGCGCAGTGCGGATGTTCATTTCTGCGCATCGTTCAGCAGTAACACGATGGTCTTCGTGAACTCGTACGACATGCCGAGCGCTTTTGGGGTAACATAGACAGCCGAATCGCGGGCTGTGTGCATAATTTTCATAACCTCTGGAAACGTTTCAGGTGTCGGTTGTGTCCCGGACATCCATGCGGCAAGTTTATCGGCGTCTCCCTTCGGCACGACAGAAATAGAAATGTTTTCGAGTTTCGCTCTTGCAAACGATTGATAGTCGGAGGAAGGATACGCCGCACGTTCTTCAAACGGAAATCCTTTTTTTTTCGCGGCAGTTCGTACAACAGGCATCAATAAATCATCGTCTCCGCCGCCTACGGGTCCAACGTACACTTCTTCTCCGGTTCCCTCCACATCGAGGTTAATCATAGCGAGGTGTCTCAGTTTGTCTGGAGACTCACGCACGTACACCGCCGACCCGACCAGGCCATCCTCTTCCCGGTCAAAAAAGACGAAGTCCACAGTGACATTCCACTGGTGAGCCTTCAACGTTTTGATCAATCCGAGGAGCACGGCGACACCTCCGCCGTTATCGTTCGCGCCGGGCGAAATCGGTACTGCATCGCTGTGTGCGCCGACGACAAGATGCTTTGCCCCGTTCCCCATGCGGATGATAATGTTTTCGCCCGTGATGCGTTTCTCCATCCCTTGTGCTTTCACGACGGTATCGAACGGCATGGTATGAAAGGCAACGTTCAGCTTCGCAAGCTCACCCTTGATAAAATTCAGTCTCTCCGCGTCATGCAAGCCCTCGATTTGTTGCACTGTGCGATACAACTCCGCGCCGACGTTGCCATCCTGCTGTATGGGAGCAATGAGCAAGAAGAGTAAACAGAAAAGCGAAAAAGGTGTACGTAGGTTCATGTCTATTCCTTATGTGTTTGCTTTAAGTTTAATTCGGAATGTAGCGCCGCCGCCGGGACTGCTGTCCTTGAGGATTAGTTTTCCGCTATGATAAGATTCGACGATCCGTTGGGCAAGGCTTAACCCCAGTCCCCACCCGCGGGATTTTGTGGAATACCCGGGCTTAAAGATCTCATTTCGGTATTTCATGTCGATGCCTTTGCCGCTATCCTGCACATCGACAAAAATTCCGCTCGTTTCCTCGCCGACGACGATGGTAATTTTTCCCTCTCCCCGCTCAATAGCGTCCAGAGCGTTCTTGACCAGATTTTCCAGTACCCACTCGAAGAGTTCGCGGTTCACTTTGGCAAAGATCGGCATGGATGATTGAATTATAATGTGCACCTTTTTACCGGATTGAGGGATGCGCCGCTGGTAGTACTGCACGACTTTTTCGATGATATCAAGCAAATTTTCGTCTCTCAGGTCTGGTTTGGAGCCGATTTTCGAAAAACGCTCCACGATTTTCTGCAATCGGGCGATGTCATTTTCCATATCGCGCAGGGTACTGCTTGCGCGGTCGTTGTCGCTCAACTCGTGCTTCAGTAGCTCCACCCAGCCCATCATGCTCGAAATCGGCGTGCCGAGCTGGTGCGCGGCTTCCCGCGCCATCCCGACCCAAATGTTGCTTTCTTCACTCCGCTTGATATAGCTGAAGCTCATATACCCAATGAAGATAAAAATCGCGACAAAGGAAAATTCGACATACGGAAGCCACCGCAAGCGCGTGATCAGCGGCGATTCGCCGTAATGAATATAACTTAACACGATCGTATCTTGAATAGAAACCTTAATGGGCGCGTTGTACTCGTCCATCAGGACAATTAGGCTTTTGAGATATGTGCGTTGTTCATCCCGCGAGAGCAAAGTATCGAGCGCGACATTCTTGGTGTTCTGTGCGTAATCCCAGATCGGCTCGTCGTGAGCGTCGGTTTGGATGACGGGAAAATCGATGGCGCCGACGATTTCGTTGAGCACAAAACTGTAATCGCCTTCCGGCGTAAGCGGGTCAGCCAAGTACTGAAGCGAGCGGGCGTATAAGTCGGCGACGTCCTTTTCTTTTTTCTGAAGCTGTTCGACGAGCGTGTGCGTGTACCAGAGCGTAGACCCGACAATCACGAACGCAAGAATGAGCAGTGCCACCTTGACATTGCTCGCTTGCGGGATTGCCGTTTTCGAAGTGAGAATATCTGCTTGTGTGGGAGGCATGTTAGCGGAACCATATAGTTTGGTCGCGACGCGCGCCGATGGAGACCATCCACATCTCGGCGCCGGAAAGCGACGCGATGGCTTCAATGTATTTCCGTGCTTTGGGCGGTAAGTCGCGGTAACGTCTGATATCCGATGTCGTTGTTTTCCAGCCGGGGAATGTCCGGTACACAGGCTCAACCTCCTCCAGCGACTTGAGGTCGGATGGGAACCGGTCAAGTTTTTTACCGTCAAGTGTGTACCCGGTGCAAACCTTAATTTCGTCGAACTCATCCAGCACATCTAATTTCGTGACGGCAAGTTTTTCGATACCGTTGATGCGGATGGAATATTTCAGACTCACCATATCCAGCCAGCCGCAACGACGGGGCCGCCCGGTCGTTGCGCCGTATTCCCCGCCGGTGGCGCGCAATCGCTCGCCGGTTTCGTTCAGTTGTTCCGTCGGGAAGGGTCCGTTGCCGACGCGCGTGGAGTATGCTTTGACGATACCGAGAACCGATGTGACCGCCTGCGGCGGTATCCCCAGCCCTGTGCATGCACCGCCGCTGGTGGGACTGGAGGACGTGACGTACGGGTAGGTGCCGTGGTCGACGTCCAGTAAGGCTCCCTGAGCGCCTTCGGCAAGAATTTTCTTCTTCTTTCGGAGCGCGCTGTTCAGAAAATCCGACGTATCCGTAACATACGGATCTATTTTCTTGTCGAATTCCTGATACTCGTTGATGATGGCGTCGACGTCGAGCTTTTTTGAATGATAAATCTCGCTCAACAACTGGTTCTTTTCTTCGATGTTCTGCTTCAATTTTCTGCACAACACGTCGCGGTTCAGTAAATCAACCACCCGGATGCCCGTGCGCATGTATTTATCGATATACGCAGGACCGATACCGCGCCCGGTTGTGCCGATTTTATTTTCGCCCTGCTCACGAATTGAATCGAGCAGTTTATGGTAGGGCATGATCAAATGCGCATTGTGGCTGATGAGCAATCTGCCGTCAATATTGATACCGGCGGATTTCAACTGGTCGATTTCCGCCATCAGCGCGACGGGGTCGATTACGACGCCGTTGCCGATCACGCACGTGACGCGTTTGTGGAAAATTCCCGCGGGAATCAGGTGCAGGACGTATTCTTGTTCGGAAACCCCATTCTTCGTTTTCGTGGGAATGACGACGGTATGCCCGGCATTCGCTCCCCCTTGATAGCGGGCAACGATGTCGACGTGTTCGCTCAGGTGGTCGACAACTTTTCCTTTTCCTTCATCGCCCCACTGGGCGCCTACGATGACTTGAACGGGCACGGTATTGGTACTCGGGTTAGTAGATGTGCTATATGAGGTTTGAATCAGACCTCAAAAGTGTATGGAAAAAATGAACGAAAGACAAGCAGGAAAAACGGATTCGGATTTCGCAGTACGGATGTGCGCTTCTTATATCCCGCAGTTTTTCGGCGTGACGGAATAAACTCTTTGGCGAGGATCTGCGATTTTATTCATACGCTCTTGTTCTTTGCCTTTCACTCCATTTACGGTTATATTCATGCGAGTACCGGGTCTAAGAATTAATGTTGAGTTTAATGTTTTGAGGATTAAAGCAACCACCTCGTCCGCCGTTGGCGGACACCCCTCCTTAAATTAAGGAGGGGAAAGACCGTCTGCCTACATGTTGTCCCCCTTACCAAGGGGGACGCGGCTCGTTGTTTGAGCCGCAGGGGGTTATGTAATTTACGATAAAAATACAAGTTTATTTTTTTGAAACGGCACTAGATATATTTCAGTGTATAACGACCAACTGCAACTTGTAACGGGAAACTGAGCTTTGGATAAATTCGTCATTCGCGGCGGAAAGCCGTTAAGCGGCACGGTGCAGATCAGCGGGGCGAAAAACGCCCTGCTCGCGCTGATGCCTGCGACCATCCTCGCGCCCGGCTCCTATACAATCCAAAATTCGCCCTTGCTCCGCGATATTACGACGATGTCGCGCCTGCTCGAGTCAATGGGCATATCCATTGGGCACAGGAATCACGAGATTTCTGTTGATTCTTCACGCATCACGAACTACGAAGCACCATACGAGCACGTCAAAAAAATGCGCGCATCGATTTACGTATTGGGTCCTCTCGTGGCGCGTTACGGCTCGGCACATGTGTCGCTTCCCGGCGGCTGTGCATGGGGTCCCCGGCCAGTAAACCTGCATATCGAAGGCTTGAGAAAGTTGGGAGCGGAGATTGACCTCGACGCCGGTTATATCATTGCGAAAGCGAAAAAACTGTACGGCGCACGGATTGTATTCGACATCTCCAGTGTCGGTGCGACGGGAAACGTGATGATGGCGGCGGTGCTCGCGAAAGGCACGACCATTATCGACAACGCGGCGATGGAGCCGGAAATAACCTCGCTCGGTGAATTTTTAGTGACCATGGGCGCGAAAATTCACGGCATCGGCACGAATCATGTGGAAATTGAAGGGGTGGACGAACTGCACCCCGCCGACGTTACGACCATTCCCGACCGCATCGAGGCGGGGACATTCCTGACCGCCGCCGCGCTCGCGGGGAAGCGGGGCGGTAAAGTCCGGCTCGAACGCTGTAATCCGGCGCACCTCACGGCTGTAACGACGAAATTAGAAGATGCGGGCGCGCGGCTTACACTGGGCAAAGATTTCATTGAAATCGAACCGCCGGAAAAGATAAAGCCGGTGAATGCCACGACGTCGATCTATTCCGGCTTTCCCACCGACATGCAGGCGCAGTGGATTGCGCTGATGGCGCTTGCGAAGGGCGTGTCGGTCGTAACGGAAACGATTTATACCGACCGGTTCATGCATGTGCCTGAGCTGACCCGCCTCGGCGCGAATATTACCGTCAAAGAAAATGTTGCAACCATCGTCGGTGTTGAAAAATTAACCGGCGCAAAAGTGATGTCCACCGACCTGCGCGCAAGCGCGTC
>DATCJD010000291.1:0-4273 GCA_036507435.1 Bacteroidota bacterium | reverse complement strand
GCTCATTGCCGCCATGACCTCGGTCAAGAACAAGGGCGGGGAATTGAAACTCGCCAACATCACGGACAAGGTTGAGAGTTTATTCATGATCACGCAGTTAATAAAGGTGTTTAAGACCTACGAAAGTACCGACCGCGCAGTAGCAAGCTATAAGTAAATACAGCGAGTAACTTGAGAGTGAATAAGAAATCCCGATTGCTTGAAAAAGCATCGGGATTTCGGCTTATTGGCAGGCAAGGTGCAGAGAACCGGTAAGTGCATGTTTTTCAGATAATTCTTATATTTGCTCACAGATAATTAACCTCCCCGCACCACGTCACTAATTTTGGAGTCCAGTTATGATAGCATTCGTTCAACGTACGGTATTCACCGTCGCCCTCGTTCTTTTTTCGATGCAGAGCATGTTCGCTCAGGAAAGCATGCTGGCATTCAAATTTTCACCGGGACAGAACTTACGGTATAAAGTAACCTCGAACGGTCTCCTTGAAGGTGGAATGTTCCCCAATGGCCGCGTGGAAACGCTCATACATCTTTATTATACTCTCAGCGTTACGGCGGTGGACAATGAAGGTACGGCAACGGTAACATTCACACAAGATTCCTTGCTCTACTGGGAAGACTCGATGAAGATGCCCTACACGGCAGGCGAGCAATTGAACGGCGTTCCGGTTGCCATGTGGTTTTCCAACCGCGGCATGATCGTGGACGTAAACTTCCCCGCTGATTTGAGCAAAGAAGCAGAGCAATATCTTGACGGCGTGCTCAAAGATTTTGGGTCCGAACCACCCCTTCCCGGATCGGCGAAAGGAGTGGGTGCGGAATGGAAGAACGACCTCTCGGTCTATTTTGTGTACGGTGATGGTATGGCGAAAGTAAACAATCCTTCAAAAGCTCTTTATGCACGCAAAGAAAATATTCGCGGGAAAGAATGTGCGCGCATCGAATACGGCGGAAATCTCATCTCCGTGAGACAAAAGGTGGGTTCCGTCAGCGGGACGATTCACCACTCGTTACGCGACGGGAAAATACTTCGTGTCAGCTCTAAGACCGATGCGACGATCTACATGCCTGTGCGCGGCGCGCGGGCACAAGCGAGAATCTCTACGACGCAAACGCGGGAAGCTCTGAATTAAATAACGGAAGAACAATCATGTCTTCGTTTCAACGCGGAATAGCCGTACTTTTTTTATTCACCTGCTCACTGGTTGCGCAACAGACAGTCGTCAAACAAGTGTCTCAGCTTGAAGAGCAGGGGAAATTCCGTGAGGCGGCGGCGTTGCTGAACGCCGCACTGGGCGATAAGAGCATAGACCCTTCGGTGCGGAAAACTCTCGAATTTGAATTCGACCGGTTCGACCGCATCCGCTCCGACTATCCGTTAACAAAAGAGCAATTGTACGAAACACTGACGAAGTCCGTCAAGAGCCTCACGCCCGAGGAATTTGAGTGGTGGGTTACGAACGGGAGGTTCGACGCGAGAGAGATTGACGGCGCGGCATTCTACATGGGCTCAAGCCGGAGCAATTTATTCTTCCGCTATCCCGACCTTGCCAGCCGCAGAATAAACGCTCCCGACTGGACCGAGTTCGAACAAAGCACATGGCAAAGCGTTACGACGATAAAGGAAACTGCACTAGAGCAAAAAACCCCGTACGTTCTGCCGAAGCGATTCACGGCGACGATGACCGTAAAGGCTAAGGACGGCGCCGCGCCCGCTGGTGAAACTATACGCGCCTGGCTTCCGATTCCGCGCGCATTTCCACACCAGAAAGAAATCGAGATTCTCTCATCCTCGCCCGAAGTCAAACAGCTCGCAAGCGCCGAAGCGCCTATGCGCACCGCCTATTTTGAGCAAACGGCTGAGCAAGGCAAACCGACGACATTCACGCTCGAGTACGCCTATACAGGCTATGGCGTATGGTTCGATGTGAAGCCAGAGGTCGTCAAGCCGTACCAACAAAACGGCACTGAATTACGCGAGTTTTCTCAAGAGGGACCACATGTCGTCTTCACAACAAAAATAAAAGAACTCTCTGCGAAATTGTCGGGTAACGAGAAGAACCCTGTCCTGAAAGCGCGGGCGTTCTACAATTGGATTACCGAGAATATCAAATACAGCTTTGCGCTGGAGTATTCCACGATCCGTAACATCAGTGAGTATTGTTTGACACAGGGATACGGTGATTGTGGGCAAGCGGCACTGCTCTTTATTACGCTCTGCAGGTATAATGGCATCCCCGCCCGGTGGCAATCCGGGTGGCTCGTAATACCCGGCAACAAAACGCTCCATGATTGGACGGAAATTAATATCCCTCCGTACGGGTGGGTACCGGTAGACCCGTACATGGGCGTCTTTGCGATGCAGTACTTCAGCGGACCTGAGGAGACGCGGAAGGAAATCCGCGATTTTTATTTCGGCGGGCTCGACCAGTACCGGATGGCGGCGAACGGCGACCATCAACGAGAATTCACGCCTCCGAAACACTCAATGCGGTCGGACAACGTGGATTCCCAGCGCGGCGAATTAGAATTCGGCACGACAAACATTTATTTCAATAAATATTCATACCGGCTGGATATTAAGGAGCGGGAGAAAACGCCGTAGCGTTGATTCTCTGAACTTCAATCCATAGCTTGTGCCCGCACGATGTCTTGCGGGCTTTTTTGTGTCTTACCATGTCTCATTTCCACGATATCACCCTCCCTGATTTCACGCTTGCGCCGGCTTCGGCGGGCGCTGGGAAAACCACCGCACTCACACGGCGGTTCCTTCAGCTTATCCTGACTGTAGGCTTGCCGCATAACGACCTGCGGAACATCCTTGCCGTCACGTTTACCAAAAATGCCGCCGGAGAAATGAAAGAACGCATTCTTGAAACGCTGAAACGCGCCGCGCTTGGAGACAACTCAACGATACGGGAATTACAGGAGGTCATGGACGTCGACGCGGAAGAAGTCCGAAGTGTTGCGGGGATGTATGTCGAGAAGATTCTCGATGAGTATTCCGATTTTCAAGTCCAGACCATCGACAGCTTTATTACCCGCGTGCTCAGAGCGTCGGCAATGGATTTGGGATTGCCGCCGGAGTTCGAGGTTGATTTTAACCCGGACGCTGTGCTCAACGAAGCGCTCGACCTTTTCGCACGCGAGATCGCCTCCGACCCGGCAAAACAAGAGCTTCTTGCGAATCTCATTGACCTGATTTCCGAGAACCGGACAGCCGAGTCGCGGTATCTTTGGAACCCTCTCGATACGCTTGCCAAAGAAATTCACGTGTTGTACCGGCAACTCAGTTCGCAAACAGGTGAGCCGAAGTTTGAAGATTCCGGTACGCGTCTTCAAGAGCTGAGGCAGGAAATCCTCTCCCGCCTACAAACAATTGGAAAGCTTAGTAAACGTCCCGGCTTAGTGGTTTCGAAACATTACGCTGAGATCATCGAACGTGCTCATGCCGGAGATATTGACGCCGTTACAGCAAGGACGCTGAGTCAAAAAATTCTCAATAAGCCGAAAGGGGACTATGATACACAGGCGGCGGCACAGGTCGGCGCGCTTCAAGAAGAAATCGTAACGCTCACGAGCGAGTATGTATTTCTCAAGTCGCGCGCAAGGTACGCACCGTACATACAGGCGTACCGTATGATACAGCACCACATCGAGCACGTAAAACGCCGCCGGGAGGCGGTGTTTCTCGGTGAGGCGAACCGCTCCCTCGCCCACATGCTGAACGCAGAAATTGTGCCGGAAATCTATTTCTCGCTGGGCGAGCAGATTCATCATTTCTTGGTGGATGAGTTTCAGGACACCTCGCCTATTCAATGGGCGGTGTTGCGCCCGCTGGTCGAGCATTCGCTGGGCGGACGCGGGAGCTTGTTCGTGGTCGGCGATACAAAGCAGTCCATCTACACATTCCGCGGTGCGGATTGGCGTATCATGGGAAAGATGATGGAGCGGGATGAATTTCCCTCCGTCAAGACGCGCCTGTTGCCGCTGACGACGAATTACCGGAGCGCGGAAGCGCTTGTCGAGTTTACGAAAGAAGTTTTCCACGCACGCGTTCCTACCGTCATTGCTCCGGACGTCAGCGACCTCAGCGGCCTCGCCTCGTACACACAGAACGTACGGCTGGAGCTGAAAGGAAAAGGGTACGTAGAGGTACGCGTTGTAGAGCCGCCTGCTTCGGACGAGGAAAAAGAACATCGAGCGGAGAATCCGCCGGAACGCGAACATCTGCTTCACGTCGTACGCGACTGCCGCGCGCGAGGGTACGGGT
>DATCJD010000290.1:0-3388 GCA_036507435.1 Bacteroidota bacterium | reverse complement strand
GATGTTCCTGCATCCAACAACAGAAATGCCGAACCGTTCGACGACGTCCAACGGTCTTTTGCCCTGTCGTACATCGAGTGTTTCATCATGTTGGCAAGTGCATCAAACTGCAGTGATGAATTCACCGGCATGTGTTCGGTTACTCCTGTTACAACATAGTCTTCATCCGATGCGCGGGTGCGCATCCGAAGTACTTTTCCGAGTGGATTTTCATCTCCAAAGTACTTATGAGCCATTGAACGCGTCAGTACAATCTCGTTCGGGTTCTGCAAAGCGGTTTCCGGATTCCCCGCGAGGAACGTCATGTCGAACATCTTAAATACATCCGGGTCTGTAAACATCACCGTTTCGGTGAATGCTCTCTCCCCATACGAAAGGATGGTCCCGCCGGTACTGAAGCGCGTTGCGTATCGAATTTCCGGAAACTCGGTTTTCAGTGCAGGCACAAGCGGCATCGGCTGGTATGCACCAAGGTCTATTGCACCATCTACCTGCTTTCGTGTCGTCAATACTCGGTAAAGATTGTTCTTCTTTGTAAAGGATTCATCGAAGGATAACTCACTCTGGACATACAGCATGATGATCACTCCGCATGCAATCCCCAACGAAAGCCCGAAAATATTAATGAACGCAAAGAGTTTATGCCGTGCAAGATTTCTAAGCGCTACTTTCAGATAGTTTGTGAACATGGGGACCCCTTCATTCATTAATGAGACTTTTATTCATGCCGCAACGCTTCGACCGGGTTTGCCGTCGCGGCTTTGACGGCTTGGAAGCTGACGGTCAGCAACGCAATCAATAGTGCCGCCCCGCCTGCCAAGGCAAATACCCACAAGGTAAGTTCGATGCGATACGCGAAATCTTGCAACCACTGATGCATGGCATAGTAAGCGACAGGCCAAGCGATAAGGTTCGCAATGAGCACAAGCTTAATAAAATCCATCGAAAGCAGGCGGACAATTCCCGCCGCCGAGGCACCCAAGACTTTTCGTACACCAATCTCCTTCGTGCGTATCTCTGCCGCAAAAGCGGCAAGCCCCAGCAATCCGAGGCTGGCAATAACAATGGTTAAACTCGCGGCGATGCGGAAAATTGTTCCTACCCGTTGATCTTGCAGATAGAAATCGCTGAGACGCTCGTCGAGAAAATTAAATTCAAAGGGCGTCTCCTGGTCGAACTTTTCATGTATCTGCCGTAAGCGAAGAAGCGTTTGCTGGATGCTTGCGGTATTGACGCGGCACGTGAAATAGTCGATGACAGTGACGGGATTGTTCCAGTGCCCCAGTACCAACGGATTGATAACCTCGTGGAGCGATTGGAAATGAAAATCTTTTACCACCCCAACAACGCGTGCTGTGAAATTTTCCGATGGAACCCGCAACTCTTTACCTAAAACCGAATCCCAGCCGAGCATTTTCGCTGCAGTTTCATTGATGATCACTGCCGTCGTATCGGTGCCCATCTCACTTGAAAGATTTCGCCCTTCAGCCAAAGAAATTTCGAAGGTGTCCAAAAACTGTTCATCAATGGCCATAAAATACATCGACCGAACATCGGTCTCCGGCGAGCCCTCGGGCACTGCGTTGATTCGCGAGATGTTTTTCCACTCGCCCGGAACGCGCGAAGACACCGATACACTCTTCACTGCGGGAATGGCTCCTATCTCATTTTTGATCGAGACAAAATTTCTGCGTGTATTACCGCTGTTAATATCGATAACTACGAGTTGGTCCTGGTTAAACCCCAGGTTCTTCGTCCGGATATAGTCGAGCTGGCGAGAAACAACCAACGTCGCAATGATCATAATAATTGAGAGACTGAATTGAACAACGACAAGACTTTTACGCAGAAATGACGCCCTCGTTCCCACACGAGACTCGCCTCTGAACGCGACCGCCGGATTCAGTTGTGACAAATAGAGAGCCGGATAGCTTCCAGAAACGATACCGACACAAATCACAAGTACAAATAAACCGAGCACTAACAACAGGTTTGCTGTGAGGCCGAGCACGAGCGCTTTGTTCGCCATCGCATTGAAGCTCGGCAGCACCAATTCAACAATAATAGCCGCAATGACAAAACTTAACAGCGAGAACAGTATCGACTCGCTAAGAAATTGCCATACCAACTGACCCTTGCCTGCCCCCGCGACTTTTCTCATCCCGACTTCCTTTGCACGTTTCATCGAACGCGCAGTCGCCAGATTCATATAATTGATGGAAGCAATAGCCAGAACAAAAAGCCCCACGGCGGAAAAGACATAAAGGTACGCAATCTCGCCCTTGCTGCTATTGTTGTCGGCTTCTATATGAGCAGAGCCAAAGTGAATGTTTGTAAGCGTTTGAAGAGAGGGGATTCGCGCTTGTTGCTTTTGCTCCGTTCTCCGTTGTTCTACTAACGCCAAGAGTTTTGCGTTAAATTCATCGACAGATATGTTTTCTTTCATCTTGACGTAAGTGATAAACCCATCGGAATCCCATGAGTTAATAAATCTTTTCCACCCCTCAATAGATTCGACTATTGCAAAAGGAAACAGCATGTTGAAATCAAGATGCGAATTCTTCGGCGGGTTTTGTACTATACCGGTCACCTTGAGATCGCCAAAACGGTCGGTCTTAAGGATTTTTCCGATGGGATTCTCAGAGCCAAAATATTGATTCGCCGAGCGTTCCGTCAAAACAATTGAACGGGGGTCGCTGAGTGCAGTTTCAGCGTTTCCCTGAAGGAGTTTAAAGTCAAACACATTAAAGAAGCTAGGCTCCACCATCAGATGGTCGCCCACGTACGCACTGTACTCACCATACCCAACAGCAACGCGTCCTAACCCGCCACGGTCGCGAATACGGACAGCTGCCAGCACTTCCGGAAATTCGGCTAGCAACGCAGGTGCGATGGTTCCCATCGTATTGGCAAAATATCGCTTAACGCCATCCGGTGTTTGCCGTTCCTCTACTACTCTATATATACGCTCTGCATCCGCATAAAAGCCGTCGAAGCTCAGTTCATCCTGAACGTACAAAATGATGAGCAGTGTGCACGCGAGTCCCACCGCCAATCCGCCAATGTTAATGGCAGAATAGAGAGGGTGCTTCAAGAGATTTCGTAGAGCGATTTTCACATAATTGTAGATCATTTTTTCCGCCTTTCATTATTCGTACCTCAGCGCCTCCACCGGATTCGCCAGCGCGGCTTTGAGTGCCTGAATACTTACGGTCAGTAAAGCGATCAACAGCGCAATTCCTCCTGCGAGAGCAAACACCCACCAGTGTATCTCGATGCGATAGGCAAAATCTTGCAGCCATGCACTCATTGTGAAGTACGCAATGGGCCATGCGACGATATTGGCAACCACCACAAGTTTGACAAAATCTTTGGAAAGCAAACCGAC
>DATCJD010000289.1:0-4474 GCA_036507435.1 Bacteroidota bacterium | reverse complement strand
CCTCTGGAAGCTTACCATCGGAGCGCGGTTCGATTACCAGCGCGTTTCGGCTCGCGGTTCCAAGGGGCTTTTAAACCCAAAGCTCGGCATAGTGTATAACCCGGATAAACAAACAAAAATACGAGCCGCATACGGGTCGGGATTTCGTTTCCCGTCGATTGGCGAATGGTTCACACAGTATGGGGGCGGCGGGGCAATTCCCCTTACCGTGCTCATCAACACGAACCTGAAAGTAGAGCGCAGTAACACCTATGAAATCGGCGCTTCGACTTCGTGGAACGACGTTGTATCGGTTGAACTGTCGCTCTTCCGGAATGATTTTGACAATTTAATTGAAGCGGGCGTTGCCATCAAGAATATAAAACTCAATCCGAACGACACGGTAGAAGTGGAGCGGGCGGTCATTCAGTTTGATAATGTAACGAAGGCGCGAATTCAGGGGATTGAACTCGGCGTCAATATAGAATGGATTGCCAAACGGCTCTCAACCGATATCGGATACACGTACACGTATCCGGAGGACCTTTCTCTCAACACGATACTGAAATTCAGGCCCCGCCATTTGTTCTTTACAGCCGCAGTCTTCACGGAAGGACACTTCCGCGCCTCCGCAGATTACCGTTTCATCAGCCGGATCGAACGCATCGACGATAACCTTGTGCGCTTGGTGCCGATTATCCACGGAGACCAGCGCACGGATATTCATGTGGTTGATTTGAGGGCGTCATACGATCTCCTGCAACTTGGATTACCTCTCCGTGTCGGTTTCAACGTCAACAATCTTTTCAACTATCATTATGTCGAGCTAATCGGCAATCTTGCCCCGGTACGCAGTTATACGCTGATCCTCGAAGGGGTATTTTAGTTTTTTCTCTGTTATATCAGTAGTGCATCAGTTTGAATTTCTCATACTTGCATTGAAAGAAGAAGCACACCCCTTAATCCCCTCTCCCCTCACACAGACTTCACACAGAGGGGACTTTTAGCCTGCGCGTGAGAAGTCCCCTCTTGTGAAGAGGCAAGTGTGCTGAGAGAGGGGACCACAGGGGTGTGTCGTCTGGCTAAAATGATATACTACTCCGGTATGCACGTTCTTGCTATAGAGTAAAGATAAACGTACTTTTCGTTGTACCAGTAAACAAACTATGTACATTGACTCTCACGCGCACCTGTTTTATGAAGATTTTCACAGCGACTTACCAGATGTGATACGCCGCGCACAGGATGCGGGCGTTGAGGCAATGGTTGTTCCGGGGACGACACGCGAGACGAGCGAGCAAGCGATAGAGTTAGCCGAACGGTATGACTTCCTCTATGCGTGTGTCGGTTTTCACCCGCACGATGCTTCGAAAGCGACTGACAAAGGTTTAAGCGATGTTGAAGAATTCAGCAAACACCCTAAAGTGGTTGCCATAGGGGAGATTGGACTGGATTTCCACTATGATTTCAGTCCGCGCGTGACGCAGGAAGCAGTGTTTAAGGAGCAAATGGGAATTGCCGTACGGAGAAATCTTCCCATCGTTGTGCATACGCGCGAATCCATGCAACAGGCAATCGGAGCAGTTCAGGAAATCGTGAAGCGGCATCCCGCATGGAACGGGGAACCGGGCTCCTCGCAAGGTACGAATGGAATGTCTCGCGGTGTCTTCCATTGTTTTACGGGTGATGCGGACGAAGCGAAAAAACTTTTCGAAATAGGATTGTATGTTTCCTATCCCGGCATTGTCACGTTTAAGAATTCCCCAGTTATCGAAACACTCAAGTCCATCGGTTATCAAAACATTTTGATTGAAACGGATTCACCATATTTAGCTCCGGTTCCCTTGCGAGGAAAAAGGAATGAACCGGCACACGTCTTGTATGTAGCCAATAAAATAGCTGACGTGTTTTCCGTCGAACCATCCGAAATCGGCAGGGTGACGTCAGACAATGCACGGAAGCTGTTTCATCTCAAATCTCCCAATTAAGCATGTCGCATCAACCGAGCATATTTGATATTTTAGGTCCCATCATGATAGGACCTTCCAGCTCGCACACTGCCGGAGCGAGCCGCATCGGCTACATTGCGCGGCAGTTACTACACGACGAGCCGAAGAAGGCAGTCATTACGCTCTATAATTCATTTGCGAAAACACACAAGGGCCACGGTACGGATAAAGCGATCATCGGCGGGATTCTCGGGTTCGGACCTGACGACGAACGTATCCGCGATTCTCATGAACTTGCCAAGAAACAGGGGCTGGAGTGGGAATTTCAGTTCAGGGGCGATTCGGCGAGATTTCATTCAAACACAGCGCGCGTAAAACTCTTCGGCAAGAACGGCGGAAGCGTCGAAGTGGTCGGGGCTTCTCTCGGCGGCGGGAGAATCAAGATACAGGAGATTGAAGGCTTCCCGGTGGATTTTACCGCGCAAGCGTTTACGCTCGTGATTATCGCCGATGATATACCGGGGAGCATCAAACAGATATCGGGCGCGATCGCAGAGCGGGGCGTGAACATCGCGAACATGTTTGTCTCCCGCAACGAAACAAAAGCAAATATGGTGATCGAGCTTGACCAGGCAATAGACGACGAAACGATGAAAAAAATCGGAGCATTATCCTGGGTGCGGTTTGTGCGGCTTGTCGAGCCGATGATGGAACATAGTTCCAGGTACGAAAAGTAAAGGTGGACCATGGAATTTAATCTCTTATCCGATATCGTTGAGTATTGCAAACGCGAGAAGAAAGATATAGCGCAAGCGATGCTCGACTACGAAATGAAAAATAAGCACCTCACGCGTGATGACGTGTACAACGGACTGAAGCGCGTCTTGTTGACGATGGAGGATTCTGTTGAGCAGGGCTTAACGCAAATGGTTATTAGTCCCAGCGGCATGTTGAACAACTGGGCGAAAACGGTATACAATGCTCCGGTTGAGACATTAGGTCCCCGGCTCAAGAAGGCGGTCGCGCGTGCTATTGCTGTGGGCGAGGTTAACGCGTGCATGGGGAAGATCGCCGCCGCGCCTACCGCAGGCTCGGCAGGCATTATGCCTGCTGTCTTAGTGACAATGATGGAAGAGCATAACATCCCAAGAGAAAAATTGTTGGACGGATTGCTGGTCAGTTCTGCAGTCGGACTCATCTTCGCGAAGAATTCTTCCTTCGCAGGTTCGGAAGCGGGTTGTATGGGCGAAACCGGCAGTGCGGCGGCTATGGCGGCGGCAACAATCGTTTATTTGCTCGGAGGCAACGAAGAGCAAATGCTGGAAGCGGTGGGCTTTGCACTCAAGGCATCCATGGGGCTTGTGTGCGACCCGGTCGGCGGCTTGGTAGAGGAGCCCTGCACAACTCGTAACGCCGTAGGTGTTGCGAACGCATTTGTGTCCGCACAAATGGCGCTCGCAGGAATAAAAAGTCTCATTCCGGCTGACGAGGTTATTTTCGCCACGAAGGAAGTCGGCGACCTGATGTCGCCCCGGCTCAAGGAATCCGGGCAGGGCGGGCTTGCGAATACGAAGACAGGCAGGGAGATTCAGAAAAGGGTCTTCAAACCGGCAGAATAAATGACGCTTGTCTCAAGAGTTCATTCCACTTGCATATTCCGGAATTTTATGAAAACATTTCTACTTGTTCTTATCCTTGCATTCAATCATGTTGTTGAGGCACAGAAACTTTCTGATGGGGAGAAAGACATTCTGATGCTACAAGACCAGCGCTCGCAGGGTGACGGCAAGCTCATCGCCTATCTGAGTCATGCAGACGAGAAGCTTAGGTACCGCGCGGCAATCGCCCTCGCCAATATACAAGATACAACGACTGTGGAATCGTTGTTTCCTTCCTTGCATGATACGTCTCCACAGGTTCGCTCTGCGGCGACGTTTGCCCTTGGGCAGATAGGTTCAGCACGAGCGGAAGACTCGCTTCTTTCCGCCTTCGATCAAGAAACCGACCCAGCGGTGTTCGGAAGAATTGCAGAAGCGATTGGACGTTGCGGAACTGAAAAAGCCCTTCTTGCGCTCGTTGAACATCAGATCCGGCCGGAGGTAGAGTCTTCACGCGACCAGATGGCATTGGCTGTTTCTCGTTTTGCTCTGAGACAAATAAAGACAGACCGGGCGATCTGGTTCTGCTTTAACCAGCTCTCGAACAACAATGCCTCAGTACGATGGTCTGCGCTTATCTCATTGTGGCGAGCCGCTCCATTGCGCGTTATTGATATTGAAGTCGCAAAACGGTTCACCGATTTACAAAAACTTGTGGACGACCCAAACCCCGATGTCCGTATGCACTTCGCCACATTGTTAGGGAAAGTCCCAGTGAAGGAAGCGACAGACTTACTCTTGTCGCTCTCACAAGCGGAGCAGAAACGGAACGAGTGGCGTGTTCAGGTGAATATTGCACGCGCGATTGGAGCATTAGTAGTATCGGATGCCCAGTTGTTGCCGGATTTTCTTTCCTATCTGCAATCGCCAAACGACCATGTGGTGGTC
>DATCJD010000288.1:0-4070 GCA_036507435.1 Bacteroidota bacterium | reverse complement strand
GCGCGCAGGTGACACACTCAAAATGAAGGTCTATCGCGATAAAAAAACGATAGACGTAACTCTGAAGCTCGAACGCCGTCCAGCATAAGGAACACGCACGTTGATAGCTCGCTATACTCGTCCCGAAATGGGGGCAATTTGGGAGGACGAAAATAAATACCGTATCTGGTTAGAAGTGGAAGTCCTCGCGTGCGAAGCGCAGGCGAAGCTTGGTGTGATTCCCGCTGAAGCCGCCGCGACGATTCGCAAGAAAGTGAAGTTCGAGGTCGCGCGCGTTCTGGAAATTGAGCAAGAGGTTAAGCACGACGTGATTGCGTTCTTGACGAACGTGGGGGAGTATGTCGGACCCGAGTCGCGCTTCATTCATTTGGGCATGACGTCTTCAGACGTACTCGATACGGCTTTAGCTGTGCAGATGAAACAATCGGCAGAGTTGCTTCTGAAAGGGTTGGAGGGTCTTAAGAACGTCTTAGCGAAGCGGGCGAAAGAGTTTAAGTACACGCCAATGGTCGGGCGCACGCACGGCATCCACGCGGAGCCGGTGACGTTCGGGCTGAAGCTTGCGCTGTGGTATGCGGAAACTGTACGTAACATCGAACGGATGCAGGGCGCGGTCAGAACCGTCTCAGTTGGACAAATATCCGGCGCGGTGGGAACCTATGCGCACATAGACCCGTCGGTCGAGCGGTACGTCTGCGAGAAGTTAGGCTTAACGCCGGCTCCGATTTCGACGCAGGTGTTACAACGCGACCGCCACGCGGAGTTTATGAACAAGATCGCGGTGTGCGGCAGTTCGCTCGAAAAATTCGCAACGGAAATCCGGCATCTGCAAAAAACGGAAGTGCTGGAGGCTGAGGAATTTTTTTCCAAAGGGCAAAAAGGATCGTCAGCCATGCCGCACAAGCGCAACCCGATTACCTCCGAGCGGGTGGCGGGATTAGCCCGTGTGTTGCGCGGCAATGCCATGGCGGCGATGGAAAATGTGGCGCTCTGGCACGAACGGGATATTACGCACTCGTCGGTCGAACGCGTGATTATTCCCGATAGCTGTATTCTGCTCGATTTTATGATTGCCGAGTTTACGAAGATCATCGAGAATCTCATTGTCTATCCTGAGAACATGCTCCGCAATTTGAATCTGACGAACGGATTGATTTTCTCGGAGTCCGTGTTGCTCGCCCTCACGAATAAAGGCATGAAGCGCGAAGACGCCTATAAGATAGTGCAGGAGAGAGCGATGGAGGTGTGGAAGACAAAACAAAGTTTCCAAGAACTGCTGTTGCAGAGTGGAGAAGTGAAAAAACATCTTTCTGAGGCTGAAATCAATGAACTTTTCGATCTAAAGAAAAGTGTCAAAAATGTTGATTATATTCTTAAGCAGGTAGGGTTAGAATAATAATCGGGAGTTAACTCATGACTACTACGATCACAGCAAAAATAGATAGGGGTGTTGCCAAAAAACTTACGCGACTTGCAAAAGATCGTAAGCAGACAAAATCCCGCTTGGTTGAGGAAGCATTAGAAGACTTCTTAGAACAAAATGCCGATTATAGCGAAGCTCTGCGTCGCTTAAACGATAAGGATCAAAGGTTATACACAGTCTCTGACGCGAGAAAACGCCTTGGCATTTAACATTCGCATTGTTGATGATGCGCTCAAGGATTTAGATCTGATACCGAAAGCAGATGCACGCCGCATACTAGAGAAAATTGAGAGCCAACTTCCTGTTACAGCGTTACAAGAAAAATTACTCAAAGGTAAATATAGAGGCTTAAGAAGAATGCGAGTGGGTATTTACAGAGTAATATTTACAATTCGTGAAGATACTGTTGTCATACTTCAAATTGCAGACCGTAAAGAGATCTATCGCAGATAAATTTTATGCCCCAAGAATACCAAAATTATGTCAATGGCAAGTGGGTGGGCGCGAAGTCCGGCAAAACGTTTGAGAACCACAATCCGGCAAACTGGAACGAGGTCGTAGGGGTATTTCCATACTCCGATAAGGCGGACGTTGATGAAGCGGTGAAAACCGCCCGCGCGGCGTTTGACTCGTGGCGGCTGACGCCGGCTCCGAAGCGCGGAGACATTATGCGGAAGGCTGGGGATATTCTCGCAGCCCGCAAAGAAGAAATCGCGAAGCTGATGACCCGTGAGATGGGCAAGGTTTTGTTGGAAACGCGAGGCGACGTTCAGGAGGGTATCGATACTGCCTACTACGCCGCAACAGAAGGGCGGCGTTTATTCGGCAATACGGTGCCCTCCGAACTGCCGAATAAATTCAACATGTCGATTCGTGTGCCAATCGGTGTGGCGGGAATTATTACGCCGTGGAATTTTCCGCTCGCCATCCCGACGTGGAAAATCTTCCCTGCACTCGTTTGCGGGAATACGATTGTCTTCAAGCCCGCACCGGATACCCCGGCAACCGGACATCTGTTTGTCGAAATTTTGCTCGAAGCGGGCGTACCTCCCGGCGTTATCAATCTTGTACACGGAGACGTTGAGGCTGGGAGCGCAATGGTGGAGCACCCGGATATCGACCTTATTAGTTTTACCGGCTCTTCGGAGGTCGGGAAGAAGATTTCCACGCTCGGCAGTAAGACGCTCAAGCGCGTCTCACTGGAAATGGGCGGCAAGAACGCGCTCATTGTTATGGACGATGCGAACCTCGACCTCGCGCTCGAAGGCGTGCTCTGGGGCGTGTTCGGCACAACGGGACAACGCTGCACAGCCACCAGCCGCTTGATTGTCCACGAGAAGGTGTATGATAAATTTTTGTCTATGGTGCTCGATAAAACGGCGAAGCTCAGACTCGGCGACGGTTTGCAGGAGAAGGTTGACGTCGGTCCCTGCATCAACAAAGCCCAGCAGTCGAAAGCGGAAGAGTACGTCCACATCGGCGTGAAGGAAGGCGCAACGGTTATCGCCGGCGGAAAGCGCGCAAACGGAAACGGACTTTCCAAAGGCTGGTTCTTCGAGCCGACGATTCTCGCCAACGTGACTCCCGCGATGCGTGTCGCGCAGGAAGAGATTTTCGGTCCTGTGCTCTCTCTCATCAAAGTGAAATCGTTGGAGGAAGCAATCAACATTGCCAATAACACAAAATACGGGCTTTCTTCCTCGCTGTACACGCAAGACTTGAATGCGGCGTTTCAGGCTATCCGTGATATTAAGGCGGGAATTACGTACATTAATGCACCCACGATCGGCGCCGAGGCGCATATGCCGTTCGGCGGCGTGAAAGAAACGGGCAACGGCCACCGCGAAGGCGGCTGGACAGTCTATGATTTCTTCTCCGAGTGGAAAACAGTGTACGTCGATTATAGCGGCAAGCTCCAACGCGCGCAAATTGATAACGCGTAACATAATGTTATGACCGGGCGGCATTTTATCATACAGCTCTATGAACACCAGGAATTCTTTTGAGGGATGAATGACTGTTAGAGGTACGTCAATTTCCATTCATCCTTTAGTCTACGAGGTGTGTCATGACCGAAAAAGCCCGGGAAAAAATCATTCCCATGGTTCCCTCTCATTCTCACGAGGGAACGAAAAAATCTGAGCCTTCGTCCGTCGCGAAGCCGACGACGATGAATCCCGTACGCGTTCTTCCAACCGAAGTCCATTCTACGCTTGCAAAGCATACGCTTGTCGACGGGTTCGACCTTGTCGTCGATTTACGGCGAAGTAAGGGTTCGTATATCTACGACTCGCGCTTCAACAAGCGGTATCTTGATTTCTTTACGTTTTTTTCTTCCGGGTCGGTTGGTCTCAACCACCCAAAGATGACCACGCCGGAGTTTCTCGAGAAGCTCGCCTACGTTTCCGTCAATAAGCCGTCGAATTCCGACGCCTACACGGTGGAGATGGCGGAGTTCGTAGAAACGTTCGCCCGCATCGCACAGCCAAGCTATTTGCCCTATTCCTTCTTTATTGATGGCGGAGCGCTGGCGGTCGAAAATGCCATCAAGACGGCGTTCGACTGGAAAGTCCGGAAGAATTTTGTCAAGGGGCATACCGACGAACGCGGCTGGCAGGTTATTCATTTCCGGAAAGCGTTCCACGGC
>DATCJD010000287.1:0-3358 GCA_036507435.1 Bacteroidota bacterium | reverse complement strand
CCCTGCACCGCGCATCGGTGTATAACAATAAGAAGGCGGGCGAGAAATTACAAAAGATGATGGCGATGGGCGCGAGCCGTCCGTGGCCCGAAGCGCTCGAAGCATTGACGGGCGAGAGAAAGCTGGACGCCACGGCAATCATTGACTACTTCGCCCCGCTCAAGAAATGGCTGGATGAGCAGAATAAGGGAAGAACAGTGGGGTATTGATTCATGTGAGACTCCCGAAGTTTTTATTAACTTCGGGAGTCTGTTACATCGTGAAATGACTGAATAGGAGACGTCATGAGCTTTCTCTTCACGGTTACGTTTGTTCTTTTACTCTTCCCTCCGTTCGGCATTCAACAAGATAAAGATGCCGGTTACGTGCTTGAGCGCGAAAGCGAGATCAGCGTTGAACAGCCGGGTCCTCACAGCGGCGAGGGGAAAACAACGGGCTACAGCTTTTTCGCTGACGTGACGGATTTCAAGTTCGTGTTCCGAAAGCGTATTCTGCACCCCGGCTCGTCCATCGGGTACCATAAACAGGAACGGGACGAGGTGTATTACATTGCAAGCGGAACGGGCGAAATGGCGATGAACGGCAAGACGTTTACCGTGAAAGCCGGAGATGCCATCCTGACGCGACCCGGCAGTTCGCACGGGCTCAAGACGCTCGGTTTGGAAAGCCTGACGCTGTTTATCGCTTATGAAAATGAATAAACAATAATAACGAAGGAGAAGTCCGACATTTCGCCGACACGCGAGCTGAGAAATGTCGAACTTCTTGAACAATGAACATCCTCCTCGTCAATCCTGAATATCCTCAAACCTTCTGGAGCTTCCGGCATGCGCTGAAGTTTATCTCGCGGAAAGCAAGCTTCCCGCCCCTCGGACTGCTGACGGTTGCCGCCATGTTGCCCCAAGAATGGCAGAAGAAGCTTGTCGACCTGAATGTCCAGCCACTGAAGGAGAAGGATATTCTTTGGGCTGATTACGTATTCCTCGGCGGGATGTCCGTCCAGAAGGAATCTGCGAAAGCCGTCATCGCGCGATGCAATGCCCTGCGCACAAAGGTCGTTGCAGGCGGACCGTTGTTTACCGCGTGTTCGGAGGAGTTCGCAGGCGTTGCCCATTTTGTCCTCAACGAAGCGGAAATTACTTTGCCGCGCTTTCTCGCCGACTTGCAACGCGGCGAAGCCCAGCACCGGTACGATTCCCACGAATGGGCGGACGTCACCACCACCCCGCTTCCGCTTTGGAACCTCATCGAGCTGAAGCATTATTCGTCGATGAACGTCCAGTATTCGCGCGGCTGTCCGTACGACTGCGAATTCTGCGATATTACCGTCCTCTATGGACGCGTCCCAAGAACGAAAACAAAAGAACAACTCAACGCCGAGCTTGAGAGCCTCTACGCCCACGGCTGGAGAAGCGGCGTCTTTTTCGTCGACGATAACTTTATCGGAAACCGCGGCAAACTCAAGAAGGAGATACTGCCCGCGATCATCGAATGGATGGAAGAGCGGCGTCATCCGTTTTCATTGCACACCGAGGTCTCCGTCAACCTTGCGGACGACGAGGAAATGATGACGTTGATGGCGCGAGCCGGGTTCGACACCGTGTTCGTCGGCATCGAATCGCCGAACGAGGAAAGTCTCATCGAATGCAAGAAGATTCCGAACAAGGGCCGGGACCTCATCGCGTCGGTCAAGAAAATACAGCAGTATGGGATGCAAATTCAGGGAGGGTTTATCGTCGGCTTCGACAATGACCCGGCTTCGATTTTTGAGCGCGTGGTCGAGTTCATTCAGGAGAGCGGCATCGTGACAGCTATGGTCGGACTGTTGAATGCGCCACGCGGCTCACGGCTCTATCAACGATTGTTGAATGAAGGCCGGTTGCTCAGCGCGATGTCCGGAGACAACACGGATTTCTCGATGAATTTTATCCCCAAAATGGATAAGGACGCTTTACTCAGCGGGTACCAAAAAATCGTTCAAACGATCTACGCCCCCAAGCAGTATTATGCGCGCGTCAAACGGTTCCTCAAACAGTACAAACCGTCGCGTGCGCATCGTTTCCGGTTCCGCTTGATGCACGTCAATGCCCTACTCCGGTCGATTGTCGTGCTTGGCATTATGGGGAAAGAGCGGCTCCAGTACTGGCGGCTCTTTTGCTGGTCGTTGTTCAGGCGTCCGAGCGTGTTCCCGCTTGCGATCACGTTTGCCATCTACGGCTACCATTTCCGAAAAGTCTATGAACAGTACGCATAACGAAGCCGGAGAACCTTTGCTGGACGCCCGTGAAACACTCAAAGCCCGATGCCGGACAACATCGTCCTCGACATGACGGGCGGCGGGCTCATGCTGACCTATCGCTGGTTCTCGATGAAGTATATATTCCTCGCGGCATTCTGCGTTGTGTGGGACGGGTTTCTCGCATTTTGGTATTACACGGCATTTACCACCGACGCGCCCTTGATGATGGTCTTGTTTCCCGTCTTGCACCTCGCCGTCGGCGTATTTTTGACGTATTCCACGCTGGCAGGCTTTGTCAACAAAACGGTGGTGACCGTGTCTAATGGTACCATCTCTATTTTCCACGGGCCGCTTCCCTGGTTCGGGAGCAAAACAATACCGGCACACTCTATTACACAGCTGTATGTAGAGGACCGGGTACACCGGTCTTCGAAAGGGGGAACGAGTGTCACGTACCGACTGAGCGCCATTACGACCGAGAATAAGAAAATTAAATTGATTTCGACAATTGAATCACACGATACAGCGTTGTATCTTGAACAGGAAGTTGAGAGACATCTTGGACTCAAGGATCAAAAAGTGCCCGGGGAAATACAAAAATGAAACTTCGACAAACGAGGTCTATGCATGAGTGGCATTCTACACAAATCCAGTATCATGTAAGACCTTCAAGAAACATCCGGCATACTATTACGTAAAGAACATACTACGAGGACTTACTCTTACAGAACCACACAAATACAATCAGACAGGAGGATACCATGAAGACACACCTTGCACGAGTATTTCGCTTCGTGCTTCTTTTGCTTGTGCCGGTTCTCGCTTACGGGCAGAAGTACAGCATCTACACGAAAGAACTGCCGAACGGGCTGGACGTTATCGTGATCGAAAACCCGGTCGTGCCGCTGGTGACGGTCGAAGTCGACGTCCGCAACGGCTGCTACACCGAACCGCCGGAGTATAACGGCCTTTCGCATTTGTACGAACACATGTTCTTCAAGGCGAACGAGTCGATCCCGACACAGGAACGGTACCTCGAACGCACCCGCGAATTAGGCATGAGCTGGAACGGGACGACGAGCGAGGAACGCGTGAATTATTTCTTCACGTTCGGCAAAG